>NZ_JAVVES010000046.1:0-24303 GCF_032250955.1 Sulfuriflexus sp.
GCGCATCAATCAACCTGGTTACCTTATTTTCTCGAAGCTTACTGCTTGTCAGGCTTATGTTAACGGGACAGCAGTGAAAAAATATAAAAAAATGATCTGATTATCACAACACTATGGCAAGAAAAAACCAAAGACTTTTCGTCGATTTAATGGATTTAGCTGCAATGTTGCCGTGGTGGCTATCATTTCTTTTAGCAGGAGTGATTTATCTGATACTGAGTAATATCTCTCTCGAGCCAGTGCAAACAGCACAAGGCGCAGCTCCTGATATTCCTAACTTAGTAATCGGCACGATGCTTATAATGCTTTTCGGCCTTCTTAAGTATGTAATACCGATAGGGTTTGTCATTGGTGGCCTTAGCTCACTGTTCAAGCAGGTTGGCAGGAAAAAGTTATACGGTTATGCCCGTCATGGAGAAGATCGATCTGTATTGGAAGCAATTAGCTGGCGAGAATTTGAAGTTTTGGTGGGTGAGGCATTCCGGCAACAAGGTTATTCAGTCAAGGAAACCGCAGATGGCCCTGATGGAGGAGTTGATCTGGTTATCACAAAAGAGGGTGAAACTTATTTGGTGCAATGCAAGCAATGGAAAGCGACCAAGGTCGGCGTGGCCAAAATACGAGAACTGTATGGTGTGGTCGCAAGCCAGGGAGCAGCAGGTGGCATATTTGCCGCTTCAGGGGACTATACTCAGGAGGCGAAGGCCTTTGCCAGTAAAAACAGAATCAGATTAATTGATGGCAATGAGTTATATGCCATGATTAAAAATGCGCAAGAAGCCAGACCTGCCCCGACAATCGCGGTCCTTGATGATGTCAGATGCCCGCTTTGTAATGGCGCGATGCTCGAACGAATGGCCAGACGAGGCGCAAATGCAGGCAACAAATTTTGGGGTTGTAGTGACTATCCAAAATGCCTAGGAACTCGAGATTTCTAGAGAATATCGCAAGAACATCTGCGCCGCTGGAATATGGTGTGATGTGCATAAGAGATAGCAGTACCAATATTGTAGATAGATATAGTTACCCGGAAGTTTGAGCGCGTTCTCAAGTGATAAACTTAATTATAAAATAAATCGAGTATAGATTAATGGTGCGACGGGATTGGGGCAGGGATGAACAGCTTTTAGCTCTGCGGCTTTATTGCTTGTTACCTTTTGGTCAATTACATCAGAAGAATAAAGAGGTGATAGCTGTCGCTACAGCTATCGGGCGAACACCTTCAGTAGTAGCCATGAAAGCTTGTGACTTTGCCAGCCTGGATTCTGCAATAACTCAAAACGGATTAGGTAATTCAAGTCGTGCGGATAGAGTTTTATGGGAGTCGTTTATGAATGACTCGGAAGCAGTTATTGGCGATGCAGAAGAATTGTTTCAAAAGTTAGTAGTGACGAAAGTTGTTGATGCTGATGAATTATTGCCTATTATTCCGCAAGGGCCTACTGAGTCTGTTAGAGAAGTGCGTGTCAGGCGTGTGCAACAGTTTTTCAGAAATTGTGTCTTGATTGGTTATAAAAATCAGTGTGCAATATCAGGCCTTGATATCCCAGGTCTTCTCATCGCAAGCCATATAATACCGTGGTCAGAAAATGAATCTCGTCGAGCAGATCCAGCAAATGGTGTGGTCTTGAACTCCTTGTATGATGCTGCTTTTGATAAAGGATTCATGACGTTCGATGATGATTTTCGGGTCGTATTATCAAGACGAATTATTGAAAGTGTAAAGACTAAAGAGCTTGCAAGTATATTGTTTGATATAAAGGGCAAGCCCATGACTATGCCATCCAGGTTTCTCCCGGATATTTCCGCAATAAGATATCATCGAAATAACATATTCATAGATGATGTTTAAAGATGGGGCCAGGATATTTTTGTGGAACATGTAGCAAACTATAGGTCTTAATCTATGATTAATAATCAAAGGATTGTCGAGTGGCTTCAGCTTATGCAAAAGATTGGATGATAAGTTGCAAGTTATGGCGTTACCCATTATTTTGCGGATTTGGATTATCGTAAGCAATTTTCATGTTTATTTTCAGGCAAACGCAGCCTGACTGATGATGAAAGACAAATTGTCGAGCAGGAAGAAGGCTGGATTCTTGGTGTTTAAAATAAGCCGTATTCAGGCAGGGATTTTTTGACTTTAGTAGAAAGCACTCTGCTTCTCCCCGGATGTCATTGATATATCAAATCAGAGACTGCTCCCTTCTGAAGTATCAGTTTCAACTTGCTGTCTGTTTGCAGTAAAATGCCTGTCCGATGAGCATTCCCCCAGAAGACCTTCAAAACCTGATAGCAAAGTGCATGTTACGAGACCGGTTCCGGTTTCGCCGGCGTTTAAAGCAGTTACAACACCCGAAGGATAAAAAGGCTGATGTCGCCAGCCAGTTGGCAAAGCTGACGGCGGATATCGAGGCATCTGCCGGGCTTTGCACCGAGCGCCTGGCGGGTTTGCCCGTGCCTGCCTTTCCGGAGCATTTGCCGGTTTGTGAACAGCGCGAGGCGATACGCGAGGCCATCCAGCAGCATCAGGTGGTGGTTATTGCCGGTGAAACGGGCTCCGGGAAGACCACGCAGCTGCCGAAGATCTGCATGGAGCTGGGGCGGGGGGCGGCGGGCCTGATTGGCCACACCCAGCCACGGCGGCTGGCGGCGCGGAGTATTGCCGAGCGGATTGCGCAGGAACTGCAGACCGAGCTTGGCAGCGCGGTGGGCTACAAGGTGCGTTTCAAGGACAGGGTCGGCCCCGGGACATACCTGAAACTGATGACGGACGGTATCTTGCTCGCAGAGATACAGGCTGATCGTTACCTGAATGATTATGACACGGTGATCATTGACGAGGCCCACGAGCGCAGCCTTAACATTGATTTTCTGCTGGGTTATTTCAAGAAGCTGTTACCGAAGCGCCCTGAACTGAAACTGATCATCACCTCGGCAACGATTGATACGGGGCGTTTTTCCCGCCATTTTGATAACGCCCCGGTGATCGAGGTCTCCGGCCGTACCTATCCGGTCGAGCTGCGTTACCGGCCCCTGCTCGAAGACAAAGAGCCTGATGCCAAAGGGGCGGCGGATGACACAGACGTCGTGCCGAGGGATACCCAGCAGGCGATTCTTGATGCGGTGGATGAGCTCTCGGCTATCGATACCGCGCAGGGCAGGAGTCCGGCGCACATCCTGATCTTTTTTAGTGGCGAGCGGGAGATCCGCGAGGCGGCGGAATCACTGCGCAAGCATCATCCACCCCAGACCGAGATCCTGCCATTGTATGCCCGCCTGAGCGCGGCCGAACAGAATCGCGTCTTCAGTCCGGCCAGGCACCGGCGCATCATCCTGGCGACGAACGTGGCCGAGACCTCGTTGACGGTGCCCGGTATTCATTACGTGATCGATACGGGTGTTGCCCGGATCAGCCGCTACAGTTACCGCAGCAAGATTCAGCGTCTGCCGATTGAGCCGATTTCCCGCTCCAGCGCCAATCAGCGTAAGGGGCGTTGCGGTCGTATCAGTGAGGGGGTGTGTATCCGCCTGTATTCGGAGGCGGACTTTAACAACCGCCCCGAGTTTACCGAGCCGGAAATCAAGCGCACTAACCTGGCGTCTGTGATCTTGCAGATGGAGCTGCTGCGCCTCGGGCATATTGAAGACTTTCCTTTTATCGAGCCGCCTGACTCACGCTATATCAAGGACGGCTACAAGTTATTATATGAGCTGCGCGCGGTTGATAAACACAATAATGTCACGGCGCTGGGCAAGGAAATCGCACGCCTGCCGGTAGACCCGAAGATCGGTTGCATGCTGGCAGCGGCAAAGAAATTCGGCTGCCTGCAGGAACTGTTGATTATCGGCAGCGCCCTGAGTGTGCAGGACCCGCGTGAGCGCCCGGTGGACAAGCAACAGAAGGCCGATGAAAGACACCGGCTCATTAATGACGCCTTTGATGATGAAGGCGATGATGCCGGTGACAAGGACAACAAGGCCAGGCAAGACAAAAGGTCAGACTTTTTGTTTTATCTGAAGCTGTGGCGGGTCTATGAAGCGCAGCGCAGGCACCTTAGCCAGAACAAGCTGCGCAAGTTCTGCAAGGAGCATTTCCTGTCTTATAACCGCATGCAGGAGTGGCGGGATATTTACCAGCAACTTGCCGTGTTGTTTAAGGAGCAGGGCGCCCGGCTCAATACCACCGATGCCGGTTATGAAGCCATCCACCAGGCGTTGCTGTCGGGTCTGTTGGGAAACATCGGCAACAAGTCGGTAGAGGGTAATGAGTTCCTGGGGGCGCGTAACATTCGTTTTTATATCCACCCCGGTTCCTGGCAGGCCAGGAAGCCACCCAGGTGGGTCATGTGCGCCGAGCTGGTGGAAACGACGCGCCTCTACGGGCGAATGGTGGCGCAGGTCGCGCCGGAATGGATCGAAGGCCTCGCCGGGCACTTGATCAAACGCAGTTACTCTGAGCCACACTGGCAGAAGGGGCCGGCGCAGGTCTCGGCGTATGAGCGCACCAGCCTCTATGGCATTACCCTGTGCCCGAAACGGCGCATCAACTATGGCCCCATCGATCCGGTGTTGTCACGCGAGCTGTTTATCCGCGAGGCGCTGGTGCAGGGTGACTTTCATACCCGCGCCTCGTTCTTCAAATACAACCAGTCGGTGATCGCCGAGATCGAGGCGCTGGAAGACAAGGGCCGCCGCCGCGACATCCTCGTGGACGAGCAGGCGCTTTATAAATTCTACGACGAGCGCATTCCTGCGGATATTTATAATGGCAAGGCGTTTGAGAAGTGGCTCAAGACCGTGCAGCAAACCAGCCCCGAAATGCTTTACCTGCAGAAAGAGGCGCTAATGCGGCACGAGGCAGGGCATATCAGCGAGGGCCAGTTCCCCGGCACGATGGAACTCAATGGCATCACCCTTAAACTGGATTACCACTTTGACCCCGGGCATGCCGAAGACGGGGTCACGGTTATTGTGCCGCTGGCCATACTCGGTCAGTTACGCGAGCAGCCGTTTGACTACCTGGTGCCTGGCCTGTTGCGTGACAAGGTGATTGCGCTGATCAAGTGTCTGCCGAAGGCGCAGCGCAAACTGTTTGTGCCCGTGCCGAACTATGCCGATGCCTTTCTCCAGGCCGGTGGTGACCGGGCATTGCCCTTGCTCGAGAACCTGGCGGCGCATATGCAAAGGGTCAGTGGCCAGGCCATTAAAAGTGATGCGTGGCAGCTGGATAACCTGCCCGCGTTCTATCATATGAACTTCCGGGTGATTGATCAGGATAGCCAGGTGCTGGCGGTGGGGCGTGACCTGTCGGCCCTGCAGGAGGAACTATCGGGCCTGAGTGAGGAGCTATTGTCGACATTACCCACCTCGGGTATAGAAAGGGAAGACGTTAGTGGCTGGGACTTCGGTGATCTGCCCGAGGTCGTCGAGCTCGAACAGCACGGACTGGTGATCAGAGCCTACCCGGCGATTGTTGATGACAGCGATGATGGCGAGCATGTCGCTGTCCGCCTGTTCAG
The DNA here is from genome assembly GCF_032250955.1 of Sulfuriflexus sp. Taxonomy (NCBI): domain Bacteria; kingdom Pseudomonadati; phylum Pseudomonadota; class Gammaproteobacteria; order Chromatiales; family Granulosicoccaceae; genus Sulfuriflexus; species Sulfuriflexus sp. The sequence continues at coordinate 5,523 of NZ_JAVVES010000046.1, forward strand.
CGATGCCGGGCAGGCAAGGGAACAGATGCGACCGGGGTTGCGGCGCCTGTTCAGGCTGGTCGCGCGGCAGGAAATGAAGTACATGCGCAAACAGCTGCGCCACCTGGATAAAATCCAGTTGTATTATGTCTCCATCGGCAACAAGCAAGACCTGCTCCAGGACCTGGAGGATGCCATTATCGACTATGCACTGTTTGCCGACGTTGACGATATCCGATCAGAGGCAGCGTTCCACACGCTTGTCGCCGAGGCGAAGAAGAGACTCATGCAGGTTGCCAATGACACCTGCGACACGCTGCATGCCAGTCTCGTGCAACACCACAAGATCGTCAGGCGCCTGCAGGGCAATCTTCCCCTGGCCTGGTTCGATGCGGTCAAGGATATTCGGCAACAACTCGGTTGCCTCGTCTATGCAGGTTTTATCAGCGCCACGCCACGCCGCTGGCTGAAACACCTGCCGCGTTACCTGGAGGCCATTAACCTGCGGCTGGAAAAGCTGGAGCGGGCGCTTGATGCAGACAGGAAACGCCAGGCAGAAGTGCACAAGCACTGGAACAGAGTCTATCATCAGATCGGTGATGCCCCGCAGCAAGTACTCAGCCCGGAATGGGAGCTTTATCGCTGGATGGTTGAAGAAATGCGTGTATCATTGTTTGCACAGGAACTAAAGACATCCATACCGGTATCAGTCAAGAAGCTGGACCAACAGGCCGCGCTGCTTTAGGCGGCACTATGTATAAGAAAAAACAAATAACTCAAAACACATGCAAGCAGCAAGCGTCAGTATCGGTTTAATCAACCCCAAAAGCCCGGATAATGTCGGCTCGGTCATGCGCGCGGCGGGGAACTTTCGCGTCGATAGCGTTTTCTATACCGGCAAGCGTTACCCGCGAGCCCTGATGCGCAACCCGGCGATTCCTGATATGCGCCGCCAGGTGGGGCAGGCGATCCCGTTGACGGGCGTCGATTGTCTTCTCGAGGCGGTGCCGACGGGCATGCAAGTGGTGTGCGTCGAGTTTGCCGAGGATGCTATCGCCTTGCCGGACTATCAGCACCCGCCGCAGGCCTTTTATATCTTTGGCCCGGAAGACGGCACGATTAGCCAGCAGGTGATCGACCGCGCCGATGCGGTCGTGTATGTGCCGACCATCGGTTGCATGAACCTGGCGGCGACGGTGAACGTGCTGCTTTATGACCGCCTGACGAAATCTCCCTGCGGCATGGCCGGCAACGCGCTGGTGCTGGAAAGCCGTGATGTGAATAACCGCCTGAAGGTAAGAAATTAATTCACTCGCCTGAATCTTCCCCGGGCAACACGCAACATTTTTCTGTGAGCGTGCATCAAGGCCGGGGCGGTTTGCCAACATAGAATTCACCGTGCCAGCGGTCATGATGGTAGTCGAGATCGAGTCGCGAGGGCTTCATCTTGCCGGCCGCGGCGGATTCAAAGTCATGCTGCACGGGAAAATGCTGCGCAAATTCCTCCGGGCTGCAGGAGGTGGCCTGCACGGTGCGGAACAGCACCTGCAAGCGGGTGTCAACGGGGGTGGCCTGTGGTTCAGCTTGCTCGTGGAACAGCACGCGTTTTTTGACCACGCAGCTGAAATACAGCTGCATTTCCACACGCAGTGGCGTCTCGCGTTGTGCGAGTGCCTGCTCGGCACGGTCGGTCCAGCGGACCTCAACCGGTGTGTCACGTATGCTCACCGTCTGCTTAAGTCGGTAAGGGTTACGGTGCCGATCGATGGCGCGCCACAGGGTCTCCAGGGAAGGGAGTTCAAAGTAGCCGGAATGTCTGTTCACGTGTGTCTCCTGTTATATGCCACTGCGGCACTCAGCATTCGTCGAGCAGGGTCAGTATTTGCTGTAACACGGCCTGTGAGCGCTGCGGATCGGGTGCGGTCACCCCGAGGACGCGCAGGCCCCAGATGCTGTTCATGAGAAAGACGGCCAAGGCCCTGGGGTCCTTGTTGGCAGCGAGTTCGCCGCTTGCCTGGGCTGCCTGAAGGGCTCGCAGGAAGTGGCCTTCGACCGTGTCGAAATGCCGGTTTATGTGCTCGCGCACGATCTCATTGTGGCCGGCCAGTTCCAGCGCGGTATTGACGAGGAAACAACTGCGCATGGCCTGTGCATCTGCCGAGTCCCTGGCAAGCTGCTGAAAATAGCCGCGAATACCCGCCAGTGGTGAGTCGGCGGCGGCCAGCGCCTGGCCGATGCGCGTGGCACCCTGTTCCCCGTAATAATCAAGTGCAGCCAGAAACAACCCCTCCTTGGATTTGAAGGCCGCGTAAAGGCTGCCGGGCTTGAGCTGCGTGGCCTCGACCAGGTCGGCAATGCTGGTGGCGCAATAGCCGTGGGCCCAGAAGGCCTGCATGGCCTTTTCCAGCACATTGTCCCGCTCGAATTGGATGGGTCTCGCCATAGGAATGGGCCTCGAAATTTCCCTGATTATAAATTGTTGAACGCTTGCTCAAATTAATTATTGAATAAATATTCAATATAGTCCAGAATTATAGAACGTTCATTCAATAATAGATAGAGGGCAGTGTAATGGGTGTTTTGACAGACGAGATCGAGGCTTACAACATGGGCATGCAGGAACAGGTACCTGCCGAGACACTTGCTACCATGGCCAGCTGCACGGCGGCATTAAAAGACACGGGGCTGGAAGACCGCGCCCTGCATACGGGCGATACGATGCCGGATTTTGTCCTGCCGAACCAGCACGGCGAGATGCGCCGCCTGTCAGATTACCTCGCCGCGTCGCCGGTGGTCCTGAACGTGTACCGAGGTGGCTGGTGTCCTTACTGCAATATGGAAATGCGGGCCCTGCAGGCGGCGTTGCCGGAAATCGAGGCGCAGGGCGCACGGCTTGTCGGCATGTCACCGGAGACACGGGACAAGGCCATGTCCACCGCCGAGGTTAACGCGATCGATATCGATATCCTGAGTGATGTCGGCAACAAGGTGGCGGAGCAGATGGGGCTGGTGTTCGAATTGCCCGAGGCCCTGCGCGCTGTCTACGACCAGTTTGGTCTTGATATCCCTGCCTATAACGGTGATGACAGCTTCAGGTTGCCGGTGCCCGCCACCTACATCATTAACCGGGACGGGATGATCGTTTATGACTTCGTCAACGTCGATTACACCCGGCGTGTGGAACCGGCGGTCATTATCGAAAAACTCGCCGCGTTGTAAGACGGGGAGACAGTAAGACAGCCGGGTCCACAGGGTCCGAATCAGCGTCCGCCAGTTCGCAGGCGCCAGGTATCGCTCACGCAAGGAAATTCTCATGAAAATTTTTACACAGAAGATAGGCAGTATGGCCGTTGGGTTTTTTGTATTGAGCCTCCTAACGGGCCTGCTTCAGGCTGAGGAGCCTGCAGATAAAGATCAAAGCTATGCGGCAGCCCTGGAAAAGATGCAAGCTGAACAGGCAAGGCAAGGCGGTTCAAAATTCACGCCGGAAGAGCGGGCTGTCATGCAACGCTCTGCCGCCACGCTGGCGGCAGAGCTGCCCGTACCTGGTCTGGTGACAGGCGAGCGCGCCCCTGATTTCACCTTGCCGAATGCCTTCGGCAAACCGGTGTCCTTGTATGCAGAACTGAAAAAAGGCCCGGTCGTGCTGGTCTTTTATCGTGGTGCCTGGTGCCCGTTTTGTAACCTGCATCTGCACAAGTTGAAACAGGCACAACCGGAATTTGCCCGTTATGGGGCGCAGCTAATAGCGATCACACCGCAAAAGCCGGATCGTTCCGCCGAGCAGATAAAAAAAGATGGATACACCTTTGAGGTCTTGAGCGATCTCGACAGCAAGGTCATGAAGGCCTACAACCTTTATTTCGAGGTGGCGCCGGAACTGGACAGTGTTTACCGGAAACATGGCCTGGATATCGCGGCCTTTAATGGTCCCGGGCGTACCGTATTGCCAGTGCCCGGCAGTTTTGTGATTGACTCTGGCGGCATTGTTCGTGCCGTGCATGCCGATATCGATTACAAGCAACGTATGGAGCCGGCGATGATGATCAAAACCCTGCAGGCGCTCCGCCAGAGCAAGCAGTAAACCCGCAGCAGAGCCGGCCGGGAATATGTTTGGGTATCCGATCAGCAGGATGGTACTATTTTAAGAGGTGATTACACTGCCGCTGGAATAGCAACCGCACTTGCTGAAGAAGAGCCCATGATAATGAATGACTGCATCCAACAACTCGAGGCCACGGGTGACTATCGCGTGATCAAGCGCTTTACGCCCGTGGCCGCTTACTGTGAGCCGAACGAGGCGCCGAAGCGGATCGGCATCTTTCTTGATACCGAGACCACCGGCCTGGATGTCGAGACTGACAAGGTCATCGAGCTGGCCATGGTGCCGTTCGAGTTCGACGCCTCGGGGCGCATCTACCGCTTGCTGCCGGAATACAATGGCCTGAATGACCCCGGGATGCCGATCCCGGAGATCGCGCAACAGATCACGGGCATTACCGATGAGATGGTGAAGGGGCAGGCGATTGATTTCGCAGTGGTGAAGCAGTTGCTGTCGCAAGCGGCGATCGTTATTGCCCACAATGCCCGCTTTGACAGGCCGTTCTGTGAAAACCTGCTGGATGAGTTCAAGGCGATCTCCTGGGCGTGTTCGATTGCCGATGTGAACTGGCAGGAAGAGGGTATAGAAGGCGTCAAGCTCGAGTTCCTGGCCTACAAGTACGGCTTTTTCTTCGAGGGCCACCGCGCCACGATTGATTGCCAGGCCGGCATAGAGATTCTGTCACGGCCGTTACCGGTCTCGGCTGAACCGGTCCTGAAACGCCTGCTGGAAACGGCGCGGCGCACGGAGATCCGCCTGTGGGCAGAGGGGGCGCCGTTTGATAAAAAAGACCAGTTGAAAAAACGCGGCTACCGCTGGAGCCCGGGCGAGAACGGCAAGCGCAAGGCCTGGTACAGGGACCTGCCGGAAGACGAGCTCGACGCGGAGATGCTTTACCTGGGGGCGCAGATCTATTCCCGCGAGATAACCGAACTGCCCATGGACAGGTTCACGGCGATGTTGCGCTATTCCAGCCGGCTCTGAAAGCGGCCGACGCGACGGGGCGCACATTGAAGTGCCGCCGAACAATAAAAAAGCCGGGTGCTGAATGCACACCCGGCTTTTTAATGCAGCAACTAATGAAAAAAACCTATTTCTTCTTGCGCGGGGCGTAGGTTGAGCCACCCTTGCCGGTGCGTGAATTAAGATCTTCAACAAACGCTTCAACGTGTTCGGTAACCGACTTCAGGGTCCCGGCCTTTTTGCCTTCGATGCGGGCACTGCCTCGCTGGCCGACCACATAACGATGCCAGTTGTCACCGTTCATCCCTTCAGGCGCGGAACTCTTTTCAACCGAGATGAGACTGTATCTGAGCCTGTTGATTTCATGTTCTGCCATGACTTAACGTCCTCGTTGTTGGCTTTGCCCGGCATTCGCCCTGGCGCGGTTGCCATTGTTACTGTTATTGCCGTTACGTGCCGAGGATTGGCCGTTGCGGCGTTGTGACGACGGGCCCGGTTTGCGTCCGCCACGGTTGGTATTGGCGGGGCGGCTGCCACGGCCCTTGTTAATCGGCTCGGCGCGGATGCTCGGATCAGGTTCATAACCCTCGAAGGTTATCGAAGGAATGTTACGCTTGAGAAGGCGTTCGATGTCTTTCAGCAACTTCAGTTCATCGACACAGACCAGTGACATGGCCTCGCCTTCATTGCCGGCACGGCCGGTGCGGCCGATGCGGTGAACATAGTCTTCAGCGACATTCGGTAACTCGTAGTTCACCACGTGCGGTAACTGATCAATATCGATACCACGCGCGGCGATATCGGTGGCCACCAGTACCCGTACCTTGCTGGCCTTGAAGTCAGCCAGGGCTCGGGTTCGCGCACCCTGGCTCTTGTTGCCATGGATAGCGGCTGCGGTGATGCCGTCGGTGTTGAGCTGTTCAGCCAGACGATTGGCGCCGTGCTTGGTGCGCGTGAACACCAGCACCTGTTGCCAGTCGTTGCCGCCAATAAGGGCGGACAGCAGTTCACGTTTGCGTACCTTGTCTACCGGGTGCACGACCTGAGTAACGCTTTCGGCGGCTGTGTTTTCGCGTGCGACTTCAACCAGCGCCGGGGTCTTCAACAGGTCATTGGCGAGTTGCTTGATCTCGTTCGAGAAGGTGGCCGAGAACAGGAGCGTCTGCCGTTCCTTGGGTAACAGGGCGAGGACCTTGCGGATGTCGCGGATAAAACCCATGTCGAGCATACGGTCGGCTTCGTCGAGGACGAGGATATCAATCTTCGACAGGTCGACTGAACGCTGACCGACGTGATCCAGCAGGCGACCCGGGGTCGCCACGAGGATGTCGACACCCTTGACGAGTTTCTGTTTCTGCGGGTTGATACTGACACCACCAAAGACGACGGTAGACTTTAATGGCAGGTGCTTGCCGTAGTCCTCGACGCTTTCATGCACCTGTGCGGCGAGTTCGCGGGTCGGTGTCAGCACCAGTGCGCGCAGCGGGCGACGGCCATTTTGCGGCGTGGTGGTTTCCATCAATCGTTGTAACAGTGGCAGGGTGAAGCCGGCGGTTTTGCCTGTGCCGGTCTGGGCGCCGCCCATGATGTCCCGACCTTCGAGAATGAGGGGAATGGCCTGCTGCTGAATGGGGGAAGGTACGCTATAGCCTTTGTCGGATACAGCACGGAGTAATTCGGCCATCAGGCCGAGGGATTCAAATGACATGCTTGGATGTTCTCCAGAGATCGGCCTACCCAATACAAAATGGTCTGGGACGGTCTAGGCGGAAATTTACTTGTGTGTTTCGAGGCAAGCCGGAAAGGGTCGCCGCGTTTAAATAAGGTGCAGACCGAAGTGCACCTGTGCAAGAGCCGTCATTATACCAGAAAAAACACGAGCCGGGTCAGAATATTGGGCCTCTCCGTGACTTTACACACAAAATCAGTCGTTTTGTCGCATTGGCGCAGGCCGGTATCCACGGAATGACAGGGCAGGGTCAGGAACAGAATAACCACCCCGGCCGTATTTTCCCCAGCTATTGTTCTGCCACGGCGGCATCTATCCTTAATTATGTATTGAACCTGCCTTTTATCTATCTGTTGCCTGCGGAGGCCGCCGATGAGACACACCTTCCTCGTTACCATCCTGCTGATCACCAGCCTGGCCCTGGGTGCCTGTGCCTCCATGCCGGCTGAACTGGCGGCCGGCGGACCTTATCTGCAGATCGCCCCGGCGCAGGCACAGGGCGGGGAATACGAACAGCAGCGGGTGCGCTGGGGCGGTAGCCTTATACAGACCTTGCCGCAGGGACAGCGAACCTGCTTTGAGGTGGCCGGGTTGTCGCTGGATAAATGGGGCGAGCCGCTAGAGAGCGATATCTCCACGGGACGCTTCACGGCCTGCGCCGAGGGTTTCTACGAACCCGCCATCTACAGCCCGGGCAGGCATGTGACGTTCACGGGCCGTATTCAGGGCCGCGCGACGCAGCAGATCAGCGAGCGCCGTTTCGAGTTTCCCAAACTGGAAGCCGACAGGGTCTACCTATGGCCGAAGCGCAGTGAGATGATTTACGTGCCTTATTCAACCTACTGGCACCCGTATGGGGATCCATATTACTGGAACTATCCACGCTGGCCCTGAGCGGGTCCTTGTCCGTTATTAACGCAAACCGGTGAGGGTCTGGATAAGCAGCATAATACTGTTGACGACCGGACCAATCACCTGCCAGAGAACACCGCTAAGCAGTAATGCCAACAAAATAAACAGGCCGTAGGGTTCGACCCGGTCAAAAATACGGCTCAGACGGGGCGGCAAGAGGCTGCTTGCAAGCCGGCCACCGTCGGTGGGCGGGATCGGCAGGAGATTGAAGACCATCAGCACGATGTTGATGAGGATCCCGAATAACCCCATATACAGGAACGGCTCGCTGATATAACCGAGGTCAGCCGGCAGCAGGCTGGCGATCTTCGCCACCAGCCCCCAGCCGATGGCCATGAGCAGATTGGCACCGGGACCCGCCGCCGCGACCAGGGCCATATCACGTTTCGGATGCCGCAGGTTGTTCCAGTTGATGGGCACGGGTTTGGCCCAGCCAAACGCAAAGCCGACGGTGAAGATCAGCAGTGCCGGCACAAGGATGGTGCCAACAGGGTCGATGTGTTTGAGGGGGTTAAGGGTCAGGCGCCCCAGCATATAGGCGGTATTGTCGCCGAGCCGATTGGCGACCCAGCCATGGGCCACTTCGTGCACCACTATAGCAAACAGGGTCGGCAGGACGGCAATGGCAAATAACTGGTAAGGACTGAGTTCAGTAAACATGATGGCCGAAGTATATCAGTCATGACCACCGCTGAGGGGCAGAATACGCCAGTACCGATGGTGTGGCAAAACAGTAGTGAGCAAGACTATACTCTCAGCATGGCCATGGTGTTGATTTTGTAACGACAGCTTAAAATAATGAGATACAGGCGAGCATCGGAATTGAAGGGTGGAAAAGGACAAGGCCGGCGCTATACCGGTGCGGCCGGGCTCATGCTTGGCATACTCTTGCTGGCCGGTTGCGGCGAACCACCGGTGCCAGACAGTTTCCTCGAGAATGACAAGCTGGTTGTCGTCACGCGCAATGCCCCGACGACGTATTACGAAGGCCGCGATGGCCCGGTCGGTTTCGAGTATGAACTGGTGTCGGCATTTGCCGCGCACCTGGGCGTCGAGGTCGAGTTTGTTATCGAAGACAACCTTGCCGAGGTCCTCGCCAGGATGGAGCGTGGCGACGTGAATATGGCCGCGGCCGGCCTGACCTCGACTCGACAGCGGCAGGAGAGCTTCCTGTTTTCCACGCCTTACCAGGAAGTCACGCAACAGGTGGTCTGTCGCCGTGGCGGCGCGAGTCCTTCAAAACCGGCCGATCTGGTCGGGCTGGATATCGCTGTCGCCGCCGAGACGAGTTACGTGGAACGCCTTGTAAAACTGCAGCAAGGCATCCCGGAACTTGCCTGGCAGATCGCGCCTGAAGATGATACGGAGGTCCTGCTTGAACAGGTCTGGGAGCGCCAGCTCGACTGTACGATAGGCGATTCGAATATTGTCGCGATTAACCGGCGTTACTTTCCCGAACTCGCTGTGCGGTTTGCAATTTCTGAACCCCAGTCACTTGCCTGGTTGATGCCGAAAAAGGCATCGGCGCTGCAGGCAAGGGCCAACACCTGGCTGGCGAAATTCCGTGCCAGTGGTGAACTGGGCCAGTTGCGAAACAAGTACTACGGTTTTATTGATATCTTTGATTATGTCGATACGCGCACTTTCAAGCGCAAGGTTCAGCGTGTGTTGCCTCGCTACCAGGACAAGTTCCAGGCCGCCGCGCGGCAACACGACCTGGACTGGTCGTTGCTCGCCACGCAGGCCTACCAGGAATCGCACTGGCGACCACACGCCCGCAGCCCGACGGGGGTGCGCGGCATCATGATGTTGACCCTGTCAACAGCAAAGGAGGTCGGGGTTAAAAACCGGCTTGATGCCGAGCAAAGTATTTATGGTGGTGCCCGTTATCTGGCGAACTTGCGCAGCCGTTTGCCGGACAGCATAGAAGAACCAGATCGCACCTGGATCGCACTGGCGGCCTATAACGTCGGCATGGGGCATATTTATGATGCGCGTAGTTTGGCCCGTGAAAAGGACAAGGATCCGGACAGCTGGCACGATCTGAAAACGGTATTGCCATTGCTTGCCCAGAAGAAATACTATAGTAAACTGAAATACGGTTATGCGCGTGGTCGCGAGCCGGTGCGCTACCTGCAACGGATCCGGAATTATCAGGACATGTTATTGCAGGCACTCGCTACAAAATAGGCTGCCTGCACCGGGGTCATCGCCGATGATCGTCAAGCACATACCGCACCTCGTTTTGTCGCGGGGCAATCACAGAAGTCACATAGGCAAGAGTTTCCACAAGCCTTTTTTCCCAATAGTTAAGGAGAGATTCATGAAAAGAAGAATGTACCTGTTACTCGCCTGTATGCTGCTGTCTGCAAACCTGGCATCGGCTGCCGACAACAATGCGCCATGGGGTCATGCCAGCCTGGAAGAGGTTGCCTATAAACCCCAGAAGGTCGTCTATGACGTTGCGGTGTCGAGTGTCTCGGCATTCACCAATGTACTGGACCGGGTCAGTTACCTGAATACTATCTATCAGGCCGATCCCTTTGAGTCCTCTATCGTGATAGTGCTGCACGGGAATGAAATCCCGTTTTTTGCAATAAAGAATTATCCCCGGCATAAGGAACTCATGGCCCGTGCGCAGAGCCTGGTGAATAGCGGCAACATCCGTTTCCGTATGTGCAAGCTGGCAGCCCAGGGCCAGGGCTTTGAACCCGGTGACATTCACGGTTTTGTCGAGGTAGTGCCAATGGCCGATGCCGAGATCGTTCGCCTGCAACAGGAGGAGCATCATGCTTACATGCGATAACAGGTTGCTGCTGCCGGTGTGGCTGCTGTTAGGTTTGTTTACTCTGAGTCTGCCGCTCGCGGCCGCGCCAGTGGAGACGCCCTATGGCACGGTGAGCCTGCCTTTCAAGTTGCACCAGGTCCCTGATACCTCTGTCTATTATGTGATTGGTAAATCCGGTGTGCCCGGTTCCAACAATGAAGGGCATACCTCTAATGCGGGTTTTGTCGTCACGGCTGAAGGCGTGGTGGTTTATGATGCCCTCGGTACGCCGGCACTGGGTTACCGTCTGCTCCAGCGAATTCGTGAGGTAACCGACAAACCCGTACGAAAAGTGATTGTCAGTCATTATCATGCGGATCATATTTACGGCCTGCAGGCCTTCAAGCAGTATGCTGATGATCCCGAAGTCATCGCACAGCGCCTGGCCCTGGGTTATGTCGGGGGTGATCGTGCCAGTCAGGGTGAAGCCGGGCAACGGCGATTAAAACAACGTCGTGAGGTTCTGTTTCCGTGGGTAGATGAAAAAACTTTCCTGGTGCCGCCGGATGTGACGTTTGAGAAGGAGTATGTCTTTGAGCTGGGCGGCCTGACATTTGAAGTGCGTCACCTGGGCACGGCCCACGCGCCGGGGGACAGCATCATGCTGGTCAGGGAACCCGGTGTACTATTTAGCGGTGATGTAATCTACAAAGGCCGTATTCCTTTCCTTGATAGCCCGGAAACGGATGTGCGTACCTGGCTCAAGGGTCTTGACGACCTCGCCAACCTGGAACCGGCACCGCGTTTTATTATCCCCGGGCATGGTGAAGCGGAAACCGATGTTGCTCACGCGCTGGCCTTTACCAAGGGTTATCTTGAGTATGTGGTCGAGGCGATGCGCAAGGCCCTCCAGGAACTGATACCCTTTGATGAAGCCTACGATAATACCGACTGGTCGCGGTATAAACATATGCCGGCATTCAATGCGAGCAACCGTGGCAATGCCTACCGGATTTACCTGGAACTGGAGCCGGAGTTTTTCTGAAGCAGGCCGGATGCTTTATCCGACAAACGGGGCTCCCTGTTCACAGTTACTGCTGCCCCGTTAATTTCCTCTCCCTCAGGAAGAGGGTTAGGGTGAGGGGATCTTGATTTGATAACACATTTTGTCGGGCTTATGTTAATGGGACAGCAGTTGTTCACAGTAATGAAACTATTCGCAACCCGGATCGACCAGACCGGATGCGCCTCGGTACGAGGCTGCTTATAGATCGGCTACTTATACATGCCGGTTTTGTTATTATGCCGATGAACCCGGTTAACATTCAACGAGGCTGATTTTCCTGGCTACCTGTAGCAGGTCTATACGACTATTATGCGCTATCTGATTTTTGCATCACTTTTCCTGCTGGCAATGGCACTGATGAACATCTATACCTGGCGGCGGTTCCTGCGCCTGATTTCGCACCGTAAGGCAGGTTATCTGATCGCCATTCCCATCATACTGATGCTGGGGGATATCTTTTTTATCGTTGATGCGGCAACCGGTATTATCCCCGATTCGCCTGCCCTCTACAGGATTTCCAGCAGTTTTGTGGGCATCACCTTCATGCTGTTTGTCATCGCCATCGTTTATGACCTGACGATCACTGTCTCCAAACGGGTACCGGTAGATCATTCCCGGCGCGTCGTGCTGAAGCTGATCTTTGATGTGACCATGCTGGTGGCCGCGATTGCCTACCTGTTACGCGGCTTTAGCCAGGGGATCAAGTTTCCGACCCTGAACCGTGTAGATGTCAGGCTCAAGGATTTCCCAGTGGACGGTTTTAATCTCGTGCAGCTGACGGATGTGCATGTAGGGCGCACGATTCGGCGCGGCTTCATGGAAAAACTGGTGGCCAGTACCAATGCATTAAACCCGGACATGGTGGTCATCACCGGTGACCTCGTCGATTTGCCGATTAGCCGCATCGAACATGACCTCTACCCGTTAAAGGACCTCGTGGCCCCGACCTACTTTATCCTCGGCAACCATGAGTATTTTCACGGAGCCGGTGAGGCAGTGGCCTATCTTAAAGAGCTGGGGATTATCCCCTTACTGAATGAGCACGTCGTGATTGGCGAAGGGGATAAAAGGTTTAACCTGGTCGGGTTGAACGATATCTCGGGCCTGCGCGCGGGTTTTTACCCGCCGGATACGACCAGGGCATACGCCGGGGCGGATCAGGATAAATGTTGCGTGGTACTGGCCCATCAGCAAAAGATGATTTCGGAAATGAATGGCTGTCGCTGTGACCTGATGCTCAGTGGGCATACCCATGGCGGGCAAATCTTTCCGTTTGGCATGCTGGTTATGGCCGCGCAGCCGTATCTGTCCGGCTTGCATACGCATCGTCCGAGGCAACAGATTTTTGTCAGTCGCGGGGCGGGTTACTGGGGACCGCCGTTGCGCTTTTTGGCACCGAGTGAGATCAGCCAGCTGATTATCCGCCCGGCTTGATGGCATAATGGCTGCACAGGCGTATTTTGGGCAGGATTAAATATTTATCGTGTGGAGGATAGCGTGGTGAAACCGGATAATGACAAGTTAAACCAGGTGATAGCTGAATCTCGGCGTGCCAGCGAGGAGCGCGGCCAGGGTTACCGTGAACGGGCGCTGAAGATGTACCCGCATATCTGTGGTCGTTGTGCCCGCGAGTTTAACCGGGCGAATCTGCACGAATTGACCGTCCATCACCGTGACCATAATCATGATAATAATCCCGCCGATGGCAGCAACTGGGAGCTGTTGTGTTTGTATTGCCACGACAATGAGCACCAGCGGCAACTGGAGGCGCAGCGGGGCAATACCGCGAGCGCCGGCCCCGCCAGGGAGACCGCCACATATAATCCGTTCGCCGATCTCAAATCCATGCTGGACAAGGACAAATAAAGAAATGCCGCCTGGCGCGCCTGTGCCACGCGGCATTACCCTGTCGGTTTGCTATACGTTCACAGGTGTCTTGTCGAGGTTATGGTCTTTCGCCAGTAAGACATAAAAGGCTGGCAGGATGAACAGGGTAAAGAAGGTCCCGATGCCGAGGCCGGCGGCGATGGTCAGGCCGATATGGAAGCGACTGACCGCGCCTGCGCCGGTTGCCGCGAGCAGGGGGATCATGGCGACGATTAGGGCAATCGAGGTCATGAAAATAGGCCGTAGGCGAATGCTGGCGGCCTTCAGCACCGCGGCACGCTTGCCCAGACCCTCGCCTATCTGCAGCTTGTTGGCAAACTCGACAATAAGGATGCCGTTTTTCGCGACCACGCCGATCAGGGTGATAAGCCCTACCTTGGTATAGATGTTCAGTGACAGGGCGTTGACGTCAAAGACAATGAAGATAAGGGCCCCGGCGGTGGCCAGCGGCACGGAGACAAGAATGATCGCCGGGTCACGCCAGCTTTCAAACTGGGCGGCCAGCACCAGGTAGATCACAAGCAATGACATCAACATGGTGATGGTCAGGGCCGAACTCTCCTTGGCATATTGACGTGAGTCACCGAGGTAGTCATAGCCATAGCCCTTTGGCAAGTTCTGTTGCGCTAGCCCTGTTAAAAACCCGATGGCATCACCGAGGGCGACGTCGGGCGCGGTCACTCCCTGGATGGTCAGCGAATTCAATTGCTGTAACTGGGTACGCTCGGTCGGCTCCACCGTTTGCTTCAGTGTGACAATCGTCGACAACGGCACCATGTCACCGCTGGCGCTGCGCACATAATAATCCTTGAGCATCTCGGCATCGCGCCGGTAATCCCGTGACACCAGTGGAATGACCTTGTAACTACGTCCCTCCATGCTGAAACGATTCACATAACCGCCCCCGAGCAAGGTCCCCAGGTTGCGGCCGATACTGGCCATGCTGATGCCGAGATCGCCGGCACGGTCGCGGTCTATATCGACCGTGATAGTGGGGCGATCGATCTCGATGGATTTTTCCAGGAACAGGAACTGGCCACTGGCCATGGCCTGGCCTTGTATCTGATCGGCAACCTCCACGAGTTCTTCATAACTGCGATCAGTGGTCACCACGAACTGTACCGGTGCGCCGCGCGAGGGGGTGGGGATGCTCGGGCGTGGAAAGACGAAGCTGCGCAGACCGGCGATCTGGCCAAATGCGCCAAACAACGGTCCCTTGACCTCCTCCTGTGAGCGTTCGCGTTCCTCCTTGGGTATCATCTTAAAGCCACCGAAGATCTGCCCCGGTGTGCGGCCAAGAATGTAAAAGCTGTCGTTGTATTCCGGGAACGCCTCGAACTGTGTCTGGATCTGTTCGCCATAGGCCTCCAGGTACTCGAGGGTGGCGGTCCGTGGGCCGGTGGCACTGAAGAACAGGATCCCCTGGTCTTCATCGGGCGCTAGTTCGTTCTTGCTGTTCATGAACATCAGGTAATTAGATGCAAGAATGAGTACGCCGAGCATGGCCATCACGCCAACCACATTGAGGGTCTTGTCCAGCATCCGGCTGTAGCCGTTGGCGAAGCCGTTGAAGACTCTTTCCACGGCCTGTTCGAAGCGGCTTTCCTGACCGTGTTCCTTCAGGACGCGCGAGGCCAGCATGGGCGACAGGGTCAGGGCGACGATACCGGAGATCAGTACCGCGCCGGTCAGGGTAAACGCAAACTCGATAAACAGGGCACCGGTCAGGCCGCCAAGAAAACCGATCGGCGCATACACGGCGAGCAGGGTGGTGGTCATGGCGATAATCGGGACGGCCAGCTCGCGCGCGCCTTTCAGGGCCGCCTGCATGCGCGATTCGCCGAGCTCAATATGGCGGTGTACATTTTCGACGACGATGATGGCGTCATCAACAACCAGGCCGATGGCCAACACCATGGATAACAGGGTCAGCAGATTGAGTGAATAGCCGAGCATGTACATGACAAAGCCGGCGCCAATCAATGATAACGGGACGGCCACCGCGGGGATGAGGGCTGCACGGATCGAGCCGAGGGTGAGATAAATCACCACCAGCACAATGAGCATGGCCTCGATAATGGTCTTGTAGACTTCATTAATGGAAGACTTGATGAACTGGCTGGCGTCATAGGGGACCTTTACCTGCAGTCCTTGCGGTAACTGGGCGGCAATCTTCGGGATGAGATCATTCACGGCGTCGGCGACAGTCACCGGGTTGGCGCCCGGTGCCTGTTCAATGCCGATGAATACAGAGGGTATGCCTTTGTACCACGTCGTGGTGTCGTAACTATCCGCCCCCAGTTCGGCCCTGGCGATATCCTGCAGCCTGACCAGGGTGTCCTCATCGGCGCGCACCACCAGGTTGTTGAAGTTTTCCGGCGTATTGACATCGGTGGTAGCCGTCAGGTTGATGGTGACGTACTTGTCCTTGGTGGCACCGATACCGGCCTGGTAGTTATTACTGCGCAGCACATTAACCACATCCTCACCGGTCACGCCGAGGGCGGCCATACGCTGCGGGTCGAGCCAGATACGCATGGCAAACTGCGAGGCAAACAGGCGTGCCTTGGCCACGCCTGGCAGGGCCTGTAACTGTGGCTGGATGACACGAATGACATAATCGCTGATTTGTGGCCGCGGTGTGGTATCACTGAAAAATGCCAGGTACATGAGCGCGGTGCTGTCACCGGTCGTGGATTCGATTATCGGGTCTTCCACTTCGGCGGGTAACTCGCCGCGCTTGCTGGCGACCTTGGCCTGGATCTCGGCAATGGCGGCATTCGGGTCATAGTTGAGACGCATTTGCGCCTGGATGGTCGAACTGCCCTGCGCGCTGGTGGAGGAGATATAGTCAATGCCATCGGCTTCGGCCATGGCCTGCTGCAGCGGCGTGGTGATAAAGCCCTTAACCAGTTCCGAACTGGCGCCAGGATAGGCGGTGCTCACGGTAATAACCGTATTCTTGATGAGCGGAAACTGGCGTACCTCGAGCAGGCCTAGCGAGCGCAAGCCGAGTAACAGGATTAACAGGCTGACGACAGTCGCCAGTACCGGGCGCTGGATAAAAATATCAGTGAATTTCATTCGCTGCTGATTTCCTTGTCATCCAGCTTGACCTGGTTATCTATCTTCACGGGCATACCGTCGCGCAATTTCACGAGCCCGGCACGCACCACCCGGGTACCGACCGAAAGACCGCTGACCTGCACGCGGCCATCACGGGCTTCACCCGTTTTTATGGCGGTACGCTTCACCGTTGCTACACCCGTATCATTCTCGCTGATGACAAACACAAACGACCCGTAAGTATTAAAACTGATCGCCGTTTTCGGCAGGGTCAAGACGGTCTCAGCTGCATCGGTAATGGTGGTTACCCCGGCAAACATGCCAGGCCGGAGCATGCCGCCGGCATTGTCGAGGGTGGCACGGACTTTCAGAGTGCGCGTGCCGGTATCCACACCGGGATTCACGGCACTGACGCTGCCACTGAAGACTTCGCCCGGCAAGGCATCCAGTTTCAGTTTCACTACCTGGCCCGACTTGACCCGTGTCAGATACCGTTCCGGCAAGGTGTAGTCCGCATAGATAGGGTCAAGTGCCTGCAGGCTGACGATAGACGCGCCGGCCTCGAGATATTCACCGAGACTCACCTGGCGAATGCCGGCCAGGCCGGTAAAGGGCGCATGGATGATTTTGCGCTTGATCACTGCTTGCTGTTGTTTGACCCGGGCCACGGCGGCATCAAAACGTGCCCTGGCTTCGTCGAACTCCGATTTTGAGGTCACTCGCTTTTTCAGCAGGTCACTGGCGCGGTTGAACTGTACCTCGGCCAGTCTGCGTTCGGCCCGCAAGGCCTCCAGCGCGGCGACGTCAACGGAATCATCCAGGCGGATAAGGACCTGGCCCTGTTCAACCGGTTGCCCGGAAGTAAAGATGACCTCGCTGACAATACCGTTGACTTCGGTACTGACATCAATGCCATTGGTGGCCACGAGTGAGCCGACAGACTGCAGGGATGGCTCCCATTGTGCCTCGGTAACTTCGGTGGCCGCGATCACTGCCGGCGGCATGGCCCGGGACTGGGGCGCTTGTTGTTGCAGGTTTTGCCAGTAGAGAAAACCCGCCACGCCAGCGGTAATTATTACCAGTAAACTTACAGAAATTGTCCGTCGTTGCGGCATGGCCTCGTTGTCCTTGGTTAGTTCGCTGAGCGGGGCAGCAGAAATACACAATAAAAACCCATTATACAATATTCTGCGCGCTGAAGGCATATCGGCAGCGGTCGCACACAGAGGCTGTCAATAAGGTCGCGTGTCTCATGACAGAATGGGGGAAGAAGGAAAATCCAGAGCCCCGGCTTTCGATAACGGGTATGAAAAGGGGTCTATTTGCGCAGCCACTCCCCTGAAGGGGGGCGTACATATTGTCCGTGCGGGGTCTTATCGATGGCCGTTTTGCCGGCCAGCGTCTCGACGACCTGCAGGGAGGTACCATTTTTCCTGGCGATTTCCTGGTAGTGTGATTTACGCCGGTGATTAATATCATCGACGAGCGCCTGCACGCCAGCGGCGTTTTTAACGATGCCGAGATAGCCATTGGCCTGTTCGCCAACGTAGCCCTGGACCTTGGCGGTTTGCAGATCCAGTGCATGGGCATTACCGGCCAGCAGGAAGAAAAACAAGGCCAGTAAAAGGGGAATGTATCTTGGTGTGTGTGTATTTTTCATGGCTAAACCTTTGCTTGTCAAAACAGGCCACTATCCTTGCTGAGTACCTGTTCAAGGTCTTTTTCGACCTTGACCCTGATCTCATGTTCGATCTTGACGTTTAGATTAATCGTGATCGGCTTTTCGGGTGCTTCAACTTGCACTTTGTGGGTACAGGCCGCCAGCAAGGTGGCGGCGGCAAGTACGGCAAAGACGCTTTTCATGTGTGTTGTCATCGGTGTATTCTGCACTAATTGCCTGTTATGTTCCTAGGAGTCTGTCGGATTTAACCGGCAAAGCCGGTAGAATATGCGTATACAAACAATAACGGAACAAAACTACCATGTCAGGCAAATTCCGGACGATTGATCGAGATACTGCGTACCTATTACCCCCCTCGCTGCAAGATTGGCTACCTGAGAAACACCTGGCGCGGTTTGTGGTGGACATCGTGGAACGGCTGGATCTGAAAGAGTTGGAGAGCTGTTATGGCGGTGGCGGGAAGCAGCCCTATCACCCGGCGTTACTGCTGGCGCTGTTGTTTTACGGCTATGCCACAGGTGTATTTTCCAGCCGCAAGCTGGAGCAGGCGACCCACGATTCGGTGGCATTTCGCTTTATCACAGGGGACACCCATCCGGATCATGACACCATCGCCGCCTTCCGCAAGC
>NZ_JAVVES010000047.1:0-21437 GCF_032250955.1 Sulfuriflexus sp.
CCCTCCAATTTCCAGAAAACTATCTCTATTGCTCCAAATTCGCTATATTTTTACCCACTAATTTTTCCGAAGAGCCATTATTTTAAAGAAAAGTTTGATGACCTCGCTATTTCCCTGTGGAGCGAGGAAGAAAAGACGGCACTCATGAGAATTGTTCATGGTGTTTATGTGGCAGATAATGAATTCGACAAGCTGGAAAAGAAGGATTTCCTGGAAAAACTGGGCACCCTCCGGGTGGATGCCCGGGTGGTTGATGAAATGCAAATGTCCGATGCGTTTGAGGTGCTGGCCAGGGACAAGCTTAAAAACAAACTCGTCTATGTTTTGATGGCGGATGCAGTGTTCAAGGATGATGATTACGACGCCTTGGAAAAATCCTATATCGAGCTTATGAATCAACGCTACCCGCTGGAAGAAGCAATGCTTGATGACGCTATCGAGGCGGTACGAGACAAGAAGCTGGAGGTCGTTTTGAAGGAATGGGTAAAGGAAATCCAGGACACCAGTCTCTGAACATCAGTATTTAAGCCAGTTTGCCAAATGATGATTAAGTGTCTGCAGGAATTTCGAGTGGCAGGATAATACTGAAGGTGCTGCCTGTGCCAAGCTTGCTTTCCACATCCACCGTTCCTCCCATGGTTTCGATCAGACGCCGGCTTATGGTCAGACCAATGCCGGTGCCCTCGACCTCGCTATTTTCAGCGCCGAGGCGATTGAAGGGGGCGAATACCTCGTCAAGCCGGGTGTCAGCAATACCGGGCCCGGTATCAGTTACCTGAATGCGCAGCCTGTTTTCGGTGGCGGGTTTTACTTCAACCTTTACCTTGCCACCCTCATGATTGTATTTGATGGCATTAGAAAGCAGGTTGATGAGTATCTGCTTGAGACGGGTACGATCGGCCTGCACAATGACACCATCCAGGCCGTGGTGGCTGATCTGAATACTGCGTTTGTGGGCCATGTTTGCAACCAGTCCCAGACACTCCCTGACCACCGGGCATACCTCTACTGGCTCGAGTGAGACTTCCAGCCGACCGGATTCGATCCTGGACAGGTCCAGCACTTCATCGATAAGTTCGAGTAAATGATGGCCGGCATTGAGGATCTCGCGCACGCTATCTTCCTGGTCTTCATCCAGCGTGTCATCATGTTCCAGCAGCTGGCCAAAGCCAAGAATGGCATTCATCGGGGTACGTAGCTCGTGGCTCATGCTGGAGAGGAATTCTGACTTTGCACGGTTTGCGCGTTCTGCCTCATCGCGGGTAGTAATCAGGGCCTGTTCAGTTTTGATGCGCTCGGTAATGTCCTGAACGGTACCGGACAAGCGCAGCAGATTACCGGCCGCATCGGTTTCCGCCTGTGCCAATTCATGCACATGACGCACCGTGCCATCCGGTCGCAAGATACGATGTATAACATCGTGACGGCCGGTCTGTTGCGACTGTTCTTCGCTTTCACGTACCCGCTCATGGTCATCCGGATGGACTGCCGCATGGAAGGCCGCCACGCTGGGTTCAAAGCTGCCGGGCTCATAACCAAAGATACGATAGATCTCATCTGACCAGTTAAGCTGTCCAGTGATCAGGTCGGCCTGCCAGCTACCCAGGTGCGAAATCGCTTGCGCTTCGTTCAGTTGCCGTTCGCGCTCCGCCAGGGCCAGTTCTGCGCGTTTGCGATCATCAATATCCTGTACCACGCCGAGCATCTGCAAGGGGGTGCCATCCTTGTCACGCACACTGGCGCCGCGCTCTAACAGCCAGCGCACTGTGCCGTCGGGCCAGACAACACGATGCTCAATCTCATAGGGGATATCCTTTTCAACACAGGCCTTGACTGTATCGATGACGGTTTGCCTGTCGTCTGGATGAATAGCCGCGATGAAATTGTCGTAAGAGGTTGCAAGCTCGCCTTCCGGGTAACCAAACAGCGGTGCAATCCGTTCTGACCAGAACAGTTTATCGGTCTGGATATCCCAGTCCCAGGTACCGATATTGGCAAACACCTGGCTGCGGCGAAGCCTTTCTTCCTGCGTCTGCATGGCAAGTTCGGCAGCCTTTACATGGCTGATATCGGTGCGGATGGATACATATTGGTAGGGTTTGCCATGGCTATCCAGAAACGGCGTGATGGTTGACTCGACCCAGTAGAGGCTGCCGTCCTTGCGCCGATTACATATCTCACCTTGCCAGACATGGCCGCTGGTAATCGTCTGCCATATATTTTTGTAGAACCCGGGCGGGTGCACATTCGATTTAATCCGGCGGTGGCTGTGGCCAAGGAGTTCTTCGCGACGATAGCCACTGATTTCACAAAACCTGTCATTGACGTAGGTAATGTTGCCGGCCTTATCCGCAATGCTGACAATGGCATGCTGGTTCAGGGCATGATGTTCGCGTTCACGTTCATAAAGCGTGGATTCCATGCGTCGCAGAATGTCGGTGTTTTGTCTTGCCTGACGTGCCCGGGCAGTAACCAGTGCCACCAGGTATTCAGGCTGGACCGGTTTAACAAGGAAGTCGTTACCACCAAGATTGAGTGCCAGCAGTTGTTGCGTGATATCCGTTTCGGCAGAAAGAAACAATACAGGGATATGGAATTGTGGATCTCGTTCGCGTAGCACGGCGGCCAGTTCGAGCCCACTGACCTCGGGCATATAGACATCGAGTATCACCACGTCAGGTGAAAACACGTCTATCTGTTCGATGGCATGGAGTGGCTCTGACAGGGAAATGACCTGCATGCCCGCTTTGCGCAGCACGTCGGCATGTTTCTCAAGCAATAATGGTTCGTCATCGACCAATAACACACGGTAAGGTTCTGGTGGTTGACGTCCTGTCAGGCTGTCCATCAAGTCAATCAGGTGGAGGGGGTCTACCGGACTGGTCAGGTAGCGGCTGGCACCAGCACGAAAACATGCCAGTCGCCCGGCCAGATCATCACGTTCCGAGGTGATTACCACTGGAATTCCATGCGAGCTGCCAAGGCCGAGAGCGGCAAGCAGGCTTACGTCTATCTCTTCGCCTTCGGGGAAGGCATTGTCTATTATCACTCCGGCAGGACGTTCTGTATCCTCCGCACAAAGCGCATCACGGAAGTCATCGGCTTGCGTGAACAGTTTCACTCGATAGCCGTCGTCTCGCAGGGCTTTACCCGGCTCTTCGGTTTGTGAACCGTCATCTTCCAGCAGGTATATCAAGGGCGAACGAGAGGGGAGAGCCGAGACCGGCGGCTGCGCCGTCTCAGGTGCGTAGGCAAGCAGTTGCTCACGTGCTATTTCTTCCAGGCCAGCGAACGCTGCACCAATCTGCTCCCATTGCGGGGCGGCAGGAGTGACATCGGCCTTGAGTAGCGCGGACAATAGTAACTCGAGTTCACGTGCGGCAGTCGATACTGACTGCATGCCCAAGGTCCCGGCTGAACCCGTGAGGTTATGCACCAGTCGGTAAAGGGTTTCGGCTTCTACTGTTTGCCAGCTTGACGGGGAGAGCTTTTGAAAATGCAGGCGGATAGTATCCAGTCTGATGCAGAGCTGATCAGCGTACTGGCGCCGTAACTCAGTGAGCGAACTGGAAATAGGTGACGGCATACTGGCTAGTAATAAATGCTGCAGCTGATAGACATTGGTTATCGACCATCTTGCTATTTACTTGAGTATTACCAGGTCAATTATGTAACCTTTTTAATAAAAAGGAAAAACATATAACCGTTCTGCCGGGTGAAAAACATTATACCTTTCTTTTTGTCTGGTTTTATCTTGCCCCGGTTCAAGCTGACCTGGCGTACAGGGCTGGTCAGGCATACATCTGCATTAACGCAGTTTCCGCACCTTGAACTTACGCCCTTTGATCTTGCCCTCCGAGAGGATCTTCAATGCCTGTTTGGCGACAGAGCGTTCAACTGCCACATAGGCGAGGTGGTCGGCAATATCAATCTTGCCAATCTGCTTGCCCTGTATGTTGCTGTTGTCCGCCGTTAAGGCGCCGAGAATGTCACCGGCACGTACCTTGTCCTTGCGACCCCCACTGATGCACAGGCTGACCATCGGCGGGATCAGCTTGAAGTGTTCGCGCGCCTTCAGTGTCGAAGTGTTATCAATCCGTACAGGGCTCTTCTGGTAGTCTTCGATGGCTTCAACCCGGAATTTTTCATTCGGGGTAAACAGGCTCAGGGCGAGACCTTCCTTGCCGGCGCGACCGGTGCGGCCAATACGGTGTACATGGATTTCGGGGTCCGGGGTCAAATCATAGCTAATCACTGCCTGCAGGTCTTTTATGTCCAGCCCGCGGGCGGCCACATCCGTGGCAATGAGAATCGAGCTGCTTTTGCCCGCAAACTGCACCAGCACGCGATCCCGTTCTTTCTGATCAAGATCGCCGTGCAGGGCCAGCGCATGGTAACCCTGCTGCCATAACTCATCGGCCAATTCCTGGCATTGTTGTTTGCGATTACAAAATACGACGCTGGATTCAGGCTGATAATGCTGCAGCAGGCGGATTAAGGTACTGGTCTTCTCGCCCTTCTGTACCTCATAGAAGATCTGTTTGATCTTTTTCTCGTCATGCGCGGGCTCGACCCGGATATCCACCGGCTCATGCTGAATGGCGTCACTGATGGTCTTTATCTCATCCGGATAGGTCGCGGAAAAGAGCAGGGTCTGCCTTTCTGCCGGCAGCATGTCGATAATTCGCATGATGTCCTCATGGAAGCCCATGTCCAGCATGCGGTCGGCTTCATCCAGCACCAGGGTCTTTAAACCCGCCGTCGTCAGGGAGCCTTTATCCAGGTGTTTCAGGATTCTCCCGGGGGTGCCCACGACGATGTGCGGGTTATGTTCGAGCGAGGCCAGTTGCGGGCCCAGGGGCTTGCCACCGCACAGCGTAACGGTCCTGACATTGGGTATGGCGCGTGCCAGACGGCGAATTTCATTACTGACCTGATCCGCCAGTTCGCGTGTCGGGCAGAGCACCAGCCCCTGTGTCTGATAAATGCCGGTATCAAGCTTATGTAACAGGCCGATGGCAAACGCGGCTGTTTTACCACTGCCTGTTTTTGCCTGAGCCAGCAAATCCTTGCCGGCCAGCACCGCCGGCAGGCCCTGTGCCTGGATCGGGGTCATGGCCGTGTAGCCCAGCGAGTGGAGGTTGCTAATGAAATCGGTCGTTAAGGGGAGTGAAGAGAAGGCAGTTGTGGTCACGTGAAATCAGTCTTTGTTGGTTGCTCGGCAAGGTCGCGCATACTAGCAGAATAGTGGCTTAAGTAGACGATAAATCGCCTGCTCACCAGGCGAGAGATAGTCCACCGGCTTGAAGGCTGCAGGCAATTTCTTGAAATTGCCTACACGGATGCAAGGGCTTGTGACCGCCGCAGGCAGATGTATTCCCATGTTGAAATGGGTTTACGGCATAACTTGTAAATATAAAAATACATATTAAACAATCGACTATAACAAAAACATAATGTTAAATATCATATGTTAATTCCATACACTCCGAATGTGGCCTTTAGCGGTACTGTCCTATAGAATCCTTAACAGGTGAGGAGTCGTGCGAAAATAAATATAGCACTGGTGGATGCGTTGGCTGTAATCTTCGCAGGGGGGACATCAAGACTGCAGTTATAGCCATTGCGGCTGCCGGTTATCATTAGGTAGCACACTGGAAGCCCTCCAAACCGAACACTTTAAAAAAATCAAACAACAACATTGGCAAGATAACAATGTTGAAATCCTTCAAAACGAAAAGGTAAGTGGAGTAATACTATGATCAAGTCCTATGCTAAAAATCCGTCTCAAACGAAGTCCCGCAAGAAGCAATTCGGCCAGGGCATGACCGAGTACATCATCATCGTGGCACTGATTGCACTCGCGGCTATTGCAGTGTACTCCATGTTCGGTAAAACAGTCCGTAACCAGGTCGGTGGCATGGCACAGGAACTGGCTGGCACAACAAATACCGGCACAGCCGCTGCCAAGGCATCGGCAGATGCGACTGTTGCTACAGGTAATGTCGACAAGGGCCTGTCCGGCTACGCTGACGACCAAACAAAATAATAAAACAGTTCACTTGATGTAAAAGCAGGACAGACTGCCGGCAGTTGCCGGCAGCCTGTTTGTCAGGATCGGGCTGTAATAGTTCATGATAATAATAAGTATGGGGTGTACAGGTGATATCACGTCACCGACAAAATAACCATTTTTCCTGCCTGAAAAACCAACGCGGCCAGGCGATGGTATTCATTATGCTCATGATGGGTATCGTCCTGATGTCCCTGACGTTCCTCTACAAGGCCGGCAAACTCAGCAGTGAGAAAATGGAGCTGCAGAATGCGGCTGATTCCAGCGCCTATAGTTTTTCACTCATTGAAGCCCGGGATCTGAATTTTACCTCCTACCTGAACCGCGCCATGGTAGCCAATGAAATCGCCATTGCCCAGGCCGTGGGTATTCTTTCATGGGCAACCTACCTGGAATCAGTAGGGCATCACCTGGATGTCTTTGCCAAATACTTCAATGCCGCACCGATTGTCGGGAATGCCATCTCTGGTGGCATTACCGCCGTTGCCTCGGCATTCAAGGCGGTAACTTCACCGATACCGCGTGTCGTGCAAAAAATCGGCAATATCGTGGTCAAGTTCATTAACGGCATCAACCTTGGATATAGCTGGGGGAGCACGGGATTCCACATTGGCAGTATCTACCTAGCGCTGAATACGCTCGGGGAGATGATCGAGCGCAATGACCCGGATGCGAAACTCTCGGATGCCGGGGTACTGTCGCTGATCATGCATGTGGCGACATACCACGGTATCTTTTCCAGGAAACAAAAGGCCGCGTTTACCTATACCCATGATCCCGCAAAAAAACCAGAGAAAAGTGGCAAGCATAACTTTGCCACCATGGCGGCCCTGGTGTCGGATGCCCGCGACCGCTATAGTAAGTCTCGCAGCTGGACCTTGCAGCTACCGATCATTCCCCGTATTCACGAGTCCGTTGTCCTTGACCTGGGGCCGCTTGGTGATGTGACCGTCTTCGAGATCGATGTTTCATTCGATTTTTTCTTTGACCGCCTCGGCGGTACTGAACTGCGTTTTCGCAAAGGCGCCAAGAAGGGAAAGGTCCAGGGGAACTCACTGACCTGGTCAGCAGCAGATGTCGCACAGGCGGCCATCGATCTACACTTTTATCTGAAGGTGCTGATTGGCAGTGTTGATGTTAACCTCGAAAACAACAAGCTGTACGCGCAGGCCTGCGTCGATCTGGCCTTATTTGAAGCATGCTTCCCTCCGGGCAATCCGGAAAAGTTCGCGGTGCCAGTACCGACGTCCATGCCGTTCGCGACCGGCGGGGCCCAGGCCTACAACGGCGGCAACTTTATTAATGCCACAGACCAGGATCCCGAGACCTTTCTTATCACACCGAAAGGCATGCGTGATGTGCCATCGGAAGCCTATGGCGGGTCGCCATCGGCCAGATCGGCAAATAGCTGGATGGGGCTGGCCGGCGTGTTTCCTTTCGCGCTTCACAAGAATGTACCAAACAATACCGCTCGCTGGTCATTGAAGGGCTACAAAGGGCTACCGAGATATACCGACACCAACACAACCATTACCAACGGCAAAGTCGACAAACCCGGCGAGTATGAAGGCTATGCTGCACCCTACATTATGGTGGGGGTGGTCAAGGACAGTGCGAATATCCCCGACAGCATTCGTCCCAGTGGCAGCCTGGCGCTGGAACGTAAGCTCGCGGACGGGGAGATGGGCGCCATTGCC
The DNA here is from genome assembly GCF_032250955.1 of Sulfuriflexus sp. Classification (NCBI taxonomy): domain Bacteria; kingdom Pseudomonadati; phylum Pseudomonadota; class Gammaproteobacteria; order Chromatiales; family Granulosicoccaceae; genus Sulfuriflexus; species Sulfuriflexus sp. The sequence continues at coordinate 7,771 of NZ_JAVVES010000047.1, forward strand.
AAGGGCGAACTGTATTTCTTCCGTCCCAATGACAGTCTGGCCTCTTATTTCAAGCGCGCAGATGGCGCTACGGAATATGATAATGCCTTCAACCCATACTGGCAGGCGCGCCTGACCGATACGAATCATATCGATCGTATGGGCATGCTGTTAATCCAGCAGAAACAGTGGTGGCTGGCGAACCTTGCCGAGCCGGCATTCAATATCGGCAACAATGTACTTAACCTGCTTAATTTTTTCTGATGAATATGCGACGAGCCAGAACAACATATAAGCAACAGGGCCAGGCGATGACAGAGTTTGCCGTCGTGGCGGCGTTTGTGCTGGTGCCGTTGTTCCTGTTGATCCCCATACTGGGCAAGTATATTGACGTGAAACACAAGACCATTCAGGCTGCCCGTTACGAGGCCTGGGAATATACGGCGTGGAATTCTGATAGCAGCAGTGGACGTTTCAAGGGCTTTACCAAAACAATTCCGGTGAAAACCTTCCTTGATACCAAGCGGGAGTCGATCAACCGCTTTTATAGTGACCCGTCTGCATTGCTGGAAACGACCGACAGGCAGGCCTGGCAAAGCTCCAAATTGAATCCGTTATGGTTTGACCACAAAGGTGATACCTTAGTCGACTCCATAACCGAAAATAATCCGGTGACAGAACACGCAACACCGGACAAACTGCATGTCGTCTCCGGCTTGCTGAATGTGGTGGGTACAGTTGCTGATGTGATAGCCGATGTACTCGAGTTCATTGGCATCAGGGCCGGCTTTACCCAGATCGATGGCGACGGCAATTTCCGCTCCGGCACCCGCGCCAGGATGGCATCTGTGGACTGGGCCGATCCGAATAATGATCTGGCGGTGGATTCATTCGTCAATGGCGTCTCATTCAGCCATAAGGCTGCCGTCATGTCGGAGGGCTGGAGTGCCGGTGGTCGTGATCACACCAAGTACCAGGTTCGCGGCCTGGTGCCGACCTCGCTGCTGGATATACCCGCACTCAACACAGTACGGGATATCGTTAAATATATCCTGCTCTCGCCGGAACTGGATTCTGACTGGCTCAAGTTCGGCTATGTTAATGACGATGCGGTGCCGCATGATCGCCTGATTGCACAGGGCAGTACCACACCGGGCGACATCCTCTGTGGAACACGCCTGAAGTATTATCGCTATAAGTCACCCAACGAACCGACGCCAGGCAGCTATACGGGCGTCTGGAACCCGGATACGGCCATCGAGGAAGTGGGTTATCGGGATAATTTACCCAAGAAGAAGCCGCCGCTGAAAAAATTCGGCTCCTGTGCAGGGAAACTGTAACGGATGATATTGTTTAAAAAATTATACCTGCTGCTCCTGATGATGATGCTGGCTTTGTCTCCATCAACACTGATCGCGGAGCCGAAGTTCCCGGCGCCGCCTGATGCCGAGGTGAGCTGGGTTGGCAAGAATCTTGAGTTTAATGACATGCCCATGCGCCTGAGAAAATTCACCAGCGAGGACAGTGTTGAGGCTGTGTTGGCGTTTTACCGGGAATTATGGAAAGAGCCTTTACTGGAAAATGTGCCGGGACATATCGAGCAGGATCTAGCGGACTGGAAGATGATCACGCGCCCGGAAGACGGCTACATGATGAGCGTGCAGGTCAAGCCATATCTGGGCAGTGGTGCCTGGGGCTACCTTGGGATCAGCAAAATCGATGATCTCGACGCCAACGTGGAACCGGGTTTCGGTTTTCCGAAAATGAACGGTAGCCAGGTAGTAAATGATGTCAAGCATAATGACAGTGTAAAGAACGCCCGCACGGTCATGCTGCAAAACAAGTATTCGCTGGGCAGTAATGTGCAGTATTACCGGGATCATTATACCGGCAGAGGCTGGAACAAGGTTCTGGACAGAACAGCCGTGCCGGGCAAGTTGCACACGTTTGTTTTCAGGAAAGGCACTAACGAAGTGTCCATGACCGTGGCGCGTACCGGTGATGGCAGTCAGGTTGTGGCCAATGTTATTGAGTGAGGTGATTTTATGTACCCGATAAGCCGTCACCTGCAGCATGGGCAGTCCATGGTGGAGTACATCGTGGTAGTGTTTTTTTCTGTGTTGCTGCTGGCCGCGCCCTTATATGACCCCGGCGCCGCTGATAGCGATGACACTTTCAAGAACTTTGAATATGCAAAAAATGATCAGGGCAGGCGCCTGAACGCTGTACAGGCAGTACAGGCAGTCATTAAGGATAACTACAATGGCTATTCCTATGCGATGTCTCTCAGTGAATACCCTGATTATCTGCCGTTACAAGAGCAGAGACAGGCATTGAATGATTTCAATGCCCAATTGGATGATTTGAACGGCCTTAAAGATGATGCTGCAAATTTTGTGAGCAACAACGTACCACCGTCACTGGACAGCTTCAGTTTCCCGGTAAAATTGCCACCTGATTTTTCAGATATTTCGCCGTTTTAGAATTAGATAATTTTAATCATAGTACCAACAGTTGAAAACAACTCCAGGAAGAAAAAATGGCTGTTACCATTAAATCGAGCAAGAAGAAAAATACAACATCACTCCTCATGGGCGCCATTATCTTTGGCGTGATTGCCGCGTTGTTGTCAGTCCTTTATCTGAAGTATAAGGAAAACGCGATACGCGAGAGCCTGCTGCAGAAAGAAGAGACGATGGTCGCGGTAGTGGTGGCCAAAGCCGACTTGCCCAAGGGTAGCCAGGTGACCTCTGGCAATATGGCGGTGCGTAACCTTCCGAGCAAGTATGTTTATGCGGCCGCGGTCAAACCAGCTGAATTCGGACTGGTAGAGGGCCGTTTCCTGGAAGAAGAGCTTAACGCCGGTACGCCGCTACTAAAGACGATGGTCAAAAAAGAATTCAGCAACGACTTCTCTGACACTATCAACGAAGGTCGTCGCGCCATGACCATTCAGGTCGATGAAATCAATACGATTTCAGGCTTTATTCGTCCCGGCAACTATGTAGACATCTTTACCCGTCTGGAAGACGGTTCCGGTGGCAGCGAAGAGCCCGGCATTATTCCTGTTCTGCAGCGCGTAATGGTAATGGCAACGGGTAAAAGCGCGGCTGGCGAGTTCCGTGAAAAATATATATACGGTGGCCAGCAAAACCCTTTCTCCTATAACACGCTGACGCTGGATGTCTCGCCCAAAGAGGCGGCCCTGTTAAAAACAGCGGAAACCAGTGGCGAATTACTGGCACTGTTGCGTAATCGTAATGATCAGGGTGGTGCCTCCTTTACCAGGGTTGTCGCTACTGATTTGTTCAGCAATGCAACGGATATGGTCAGGAAAAGCACCTTGCTGGCAGCCGCCGAATCGGCTGACAGTTATTGCGAAATCAAGCAGGGTGATATCGAAGTCAAGGACGGCTATGTATATAACAAGCATGGCAAACGCGTGGATAACCTGGTCGCCCAGGAAGGTGGCACCATTGTTACGCGTGATTCACGTGTTGTACAAAATGAAGAGGGTAATATCGCTCCGGGCTTTGCCATGAATCGCCATGGCAAGATGATTACGGATCCGAACGTAGTGGCAAAAAACTGCGTTCTCATGACCAAAGACGGCAAGGTTCTCAGTGGACGCGGTTTGTCTGTTGACCGTAATGGTCGCCTGGTAACCAGTAATGGCAAGGTTGTCGATGCGGCGGATCTCAAGGTTACTGCAGATGGCAAGCTTATTACTGCCGATGGTGCCATTCTGGAGGATTCAAGCGTAGTTCTTGGCAAGGATGGCAAGGTGCTTACTTCCGATGATGTAAGAATCACCAAAGACGGTTTCATTGTCACCAAAGACGGCAAGGTCATGACCGCGGACGGCAAGGTGCTTGAAGGTGTGACTGTGGATGAAAATGGCAATGTCATTGCTGCTGACGGCACAATTCTCAAGGCTGATGAAATTACGGTCAACGCCGACGGAACAGTGACAGGTAAGGACGGCAAGATGATCGCCGGTGTCAGCGGCAAGGATGACCCTGAAGCAGTCAACGCTGCCAAGAAACTGCTGGCAGACGGCATGCGCAAGACGGAAGGCGGCTTTGTCGTTGATAAAGACGGCAATGTTTATACGCAGGATGGCAAATTGCTCAAAGGTGCGACCCTTGGCGCTGACGGCAAGGTGCGCACTGCTGATGGGCGAGAGCTCACTGCAGATGACATTGTAGTCAATGCCGATGGCAGCATCTCAGATGCCAATGGTGAGCCGATTAAAGGCCTGACCGCGGATAGTAATAGTGCCAAATCGAAAGCTATGCAGGCGCTGCTCGCCACCCAGTCGGTGGAGACACTCGGTGATAACGACAGCTATGAATTCGTTACCGGTGGTAAGGGTGGCATAGCTGATGTCCAGGAAGTACCCATAAGAGATTAATTACAAGAAAGGTAATAACAATGTTTAGTAAAATATCAATGACAGGCAGCTACTGCGGAAAATATTTCGCACATGCATTATTGTTGATTTCGACCCTGTTATTCAGTGGCGTCAGTCAGGCACAAACTGACATGCTGCTATACGAGGGTGAGGTCAAGGTTATGCGCGTCGGTGACGTTGACAGGGTTGCCCTTGGTAACAGCTCTATTGCCAGTACTTCCGTGGTCAGTAATGGCCAGCTAATTGTGATAGGCGAAAAGGAGGGGATAACCTCCATGCATATCTGGCATAAGGACGGCAAGGAGAGTGATTACAAGCTGGTTGTCACCAAGGGGGACAGTGGTGGCAACAGTACGGATATTGCTGATTTGATCTCCTCTGTACCGGGCGTAAAGGTGAGAACAATTTCCGGTAAATCAATCATCGAAGGGGTGGTTAATCCGGATCAGAAGAAGGTTCTCAAGATGCTCACCAAGGAGTATCCCGGTGTGATTGACATGACCCAGGAATCGATTGTTGCAGGCGGCAGTCGCATGGTGCTTCTGAATGTGAAGTTTACCGAGTTCAAGACCAACAAGCTGGAAAAGCTTGGGATTGCCTGGCAAACAGATATCAATGGCCCATCAGCGGGTTATGCCAATGTTAATCCCAGCAATGTGAGTACGAGTGATACCAGTGGTCTGACAGATGTCTTTGCCGGCGCGCCATTGAACCCGCTGGAAGCGAATCCGCCACTGGGTTATTTCGGGATACTCACCGAGATAACCTCGCGCCTGAACTTCCTGGCCAGCAGTGGTGACGCAATTATTCTTGCCGAACCACGTTTGAGTGCACGGAGTGGCGGTAGTGCCGAGTTTGTTGCTGGTGGTGAGGTGCCGATCCCGATCCAGACGGAAGACGGTATCACTATTGAATACAAGAAATACGGTATTATTCTTAACATATCACCTATCGCTGATGATAATGGCAATGTACAGGCGCGAGTTGAGACCGAAGTCAGCACAATCGATAACTCGGTAACCGTCAACGGCGCACCTGGCTTTCTGACGCGCAAGACTTCAACGGATATCAGCCTGCGTGACGAACAAACCCTGGTGATATCGGGTCTGGTTGACCATAACGTTTCAGAAAGTCTCGATAAGGTGAAGTTCCTGGGCGACCTGCCTATTCTCGGGCCGCTTTTCAGATCCAAAACCTTTACGGCCAAAAAGAGCGAGCTGGTTATCTTTGTGACTCCGAAGATATATGATGCCCAGTCTGAAGAAAACCAGCGCAGCATAAAACTTTCAGATGAGCTCAGAGAGCGTTTCAAGTCAGCCATAAAAGATGACAATATTCTTGACTAGGTGCTAATTGATGTTCGATATCATTATTAAAGAAGACGAAACCGACGAAGTCCTTGCCGCCGTTCGTTGCGAAGCTAAAAGTTGCACCATAGGCAAGTCACGAGGGAACCTGGTTCGTCTCTCCGGATGGCGTATAGGCGGTGTTCATGCCGAACTCTATCAGAATGAAAAGGGTATATTTCTGGAAGACAAGGGCAGCAATCTGGGCACCAAGGTTAATGCTGCCCGGGTTGAAACATATGGGCCGCTACGATCTTCCGATATGATTGTGATTGATTCCTATCGCATTCAGGTTGGTATCGCCGCCGCTGCCGGGAACGAAGAATTCATGGAAGATGCCGAGAATGAGGTTGCCGCTGCTGCTGAAGTAGTCGCGCAGCAAGTTGCCGAGCCGGAAACCATAGTTCAAGAAGCGGTTGTTGAAGCCACTGCCCGGCCCGAACCAAAGCCGCAACCGGTTCCCGCACCTGCAGCGCCCGCAAGTGTCCTCAAATCCGCGCTCTCGTTTGACGAAATGAGTGATGATGAGATTGCTCTGCGGGAAGAAAAGCAGATGTGGCGTGGCAGAATCCACGGCCAATTACTTCGCATGATGGACTTGCGTCGAACCGATATCGACGGCATGGATGAGGCTTCACTGCGAGAAAAAACCAGAACAATCATTGACGAAATTATCGCCCATATTGGTGACCGTCTACCCAGGATTGTTGACAAGGATCAGCTTGCGATCGAAGTGCTCAACGAGGCAATCGGGCTCGGGCCACTGGAGGAGTTACTGGCCGATGAAAGTATCACCGAGGTCATGGTTAACCGTTTTGATGATATCTATATCGAACGTAGCGGCAAGCTGACCAAGTCCGCCATCCAGTTCAGTAATGATGCTGCTGTATTGTCCGCCATCGAACGGATCGTATCGCCGCTGGGCCGTCGCATCGATGAAAGTTCGCCGATGGTGGACGCCCGTCTCAAGGATGGTTCGCGTGTAAACGCAATTATTCCGCCACTGGCGCTGAGGGGTTCGTGTATTACGATTCGTAAGTTCTCGACCAAGAAACTTACCTCGGATGACGTGATTGCCTTCGGCGCTGCCGAACCAAGAATGATTGCTTTTTTGAAAATGGCAGTAGAGCAGCATAAGAATATTATTATTGCCGGTGGTACCGGTAGTGGTAAAACAACACTGTTAAATGTACTGTCAAATTTTATTCCGCCTACTGAACGTATTATTACAGTTGAAGATGCCGCTGAACTGAAACTGGTGCAGCCACACATTGTCTCGCTCGAGGCCCGGCCACCAAATATGGAAGGCAAGGGCGAGATCAGTATCCGTGACCTGGTCAAGAACTGTCTGCGTATGCGCCCTGACCGAATCGTCGTTGGTGAGTGTCGCGGCGGCGAGGCCCTTGATATGTTGCAGGCAATGAACACCGGCCATGATGGTTCGCTGACCACCGCACATGCCAACTCACCCAGAGACACCATCTCCCGCCTTGAGGTCATGGTGTTGATGGCCGGCATGGATTTACCGGCCTCGGCCATTCGAGAGCAGGTAGCTTCCGCAGTCGACCTGATCGTTCAGCAAAGCCGTTTCAGCGATGGTAGCCGCAAGATCACCCATATCTCTGAAATTACCGGTGTCGAACAGAATATTATCCAGATGCAGGATATTTTCCGCTTCAAACAAACCGGTATAGACGAGAACGGTAAGGTAGTGGGTAATTTCGAGGCGACCGGGCAAATACCCGAGTTCTACGAAGACCTGGCTGCTCGCGGTATCTCTGTTGACATGAATATTTTCAAGAATTGATCATGATTGAAATTATCTCGATAACACTGGTTGCCGCTGCAACCCTGCTCTCGGCAGCATCACTGTATTTCCTGCTGGGCAAGCGCGGTATTGAAATGTTCCAGGAATACCGCCAGATGTTCACCGAAAGCGCAAACGTTAGCATGCGTGACATGGTCATGGTGGCTAATCCACAACGCCTGTTCTATGCAAACGTCATAGCGATGATCGTGCTGCCGATTTTCGTTGGTCTGGTCACACGTGACTTTATCATCGCCGGGGTAATATTTGTGCTGATAGCGGCGCTGCCCCAGATCATGTATCGATCAATGCAGAAAAAGCGACTGCTAAAATTTGAACAGCAGCTGCCTGACGCCATGGCCATGCTGGCCGGCTCACTGCGAGCGGGTGCGAGTCTGTCTATCGCTATCGACAGTATGGTTCGGGAAATGCCGCCGCCTATCAGTCATGAGTTTGAACTCTTTCTGCGCGAACAGAAGCTCGGGGCCGATTTTGATACAGCCATCACGCATATGGAGCACAGGGTGCCGGTGCTTGATTTCCAGCTGGTGATTGCGGCATTGCGTATTTCCAGAGAGGTTGGCGGCAACCTCACCGAGGTCATGGACAGCATGGCCGACACCTTGCGCAAGAAACATATGATGGAAGGCAAGATCAAGAGCCTGACTGCCCAGGGCAAGATGCAGGGTATTGTGATGGCTTTTCTGCCGATATTTCTCGGCATCATCCTGATGTTTATAGAGCCGGACGCTATGGGCAAGATGTTTACGACCGAATATGGCTGGGTAACCCTTGGCGTTATCGTCATCATGGAATTTCTCGGTTTTCTGACCATAAAGAAAATAACCTCAATTGACGTATAATCTATGGATACAATAATTCTATATTCAGCATCGATTACCACAGGCCTCAGTGTCATGCTGTTTGCGCTGCTGATATTTTATTTCGACTCTATGGTGCCGGATGAAGATCGCACCTACATGGATCCATTGACATTCAAATTGAAAATTGTCTGGCCTTTTATCCGTATCCTTGCATATTTCGTTTGTACCAAGCTACCGCAATCCTATCGAGACAACGTACAGGCAAGATTGCAGAAAACCGGAGTTTCCTATCTATTGTCAGCGGAGGAATTTATCGCTTTCCGCATGATTACCAGTGTTCTGTTTTTAATCCTGGTCCTCATTATTATGGGTGCCGCACATATGGAGGAACCTATATTCCTCTTAATCGCTCCTTTGCTGGGCTTTATGCTGCCCGAGGTATGGCTCAGCGATACGCGCAAGAAACGTGACTCCAAGATCATCCGGCAGATGCCTACTTACCTGGACTTTATCACCATGTCAGTTGAGGCAGGGCTGAACCTCTCGGGGGCATTCGAACAGGCCCGTGAAAAGGGGCCTGCGGGTCCGCTGCGTAATGAATTGGGTATTGTCCTGCGCGATATACGTGCGGGTACCAGTCGTGCCGATGCGCTCCGGCGTATGTCCACACGCCTGGATATTAACGAAATGACCAGCTTTGTCAGCACTATTATCCAGGCCGAGAGGATGGGGGCCAGCATGGGCTCTGTGCTCCGTACCCAGTCTGAACAGCGCCGTACAGAACGTTTCCAACGTGCTGAAAAACTGGCGATGGAGGCCCCGGTCAAACTGGTGGGCCCACTGGTTCTGTTTATTTTCCCGGTAACCTTTATCGTTATCGGTTTCCCGATAGTCATGAAGTTTCTCAGTGAGGGGCTTTTTTGATCCCGGGAAAAATCCGCAGGCAATCAGACGCCTCAACGATAGTTGATCGTGCATGGAAGACACAAACCGCCTGGGAACGCATGCGTGGCCTGTTGGGAAGAAAAAAGCTCCTCGAACAGGAAGCATTGCTGATTGTGCCATGCTCGTCCGTGCACACCATCGGCATGAGCTATGAAATTGATATAGTTTATCTGGATGCCCAGGGCAAGGTTCTGAAAACGGTATCCAGATTAAAGCCATTGCGGTTTTCGTTTTGCAGTGGCGCACATTATACGCTGGAACTATCAGGCGGTTTTCTGGCACGATGTCCATTGTTGAAAGGTGAGACGGTGGAATGGCAAGGCTCGTTATGAAATTGATTACCTATTTTTTTCTGCTACTCAGTTATGCAGCCCTGGCAGGGTGCGCGACAGGAACATTCGCGACAACTGCTGAGAATAGCGCCACGGATTACCTGCTGTTAAAAGAGCAGGCCGATCAGGCCTACGCTAAAAAGCAATACGATATTGCGGAAACAGAATACCTGCGCTTGACCGATGCTGTGCCCCGGGACGCAGATGCCTGGTTCAAGCTCGGCAACATCTATGCCAGGACGCACAAGCCGGAGAAGGCTATCAAGGCATATCATGAAGCTATTTTACGTGAGCCCGGGCTTTCCAAGGCCTGGCACAACATGGGTGTCGTACATATGCGGCAGGCTGCAAATGCTTTCTTGTCCCTGCAAAAGCATGCGGCGACGGATGATCCGCTCAATGATATTGCTTTACGCCGTTTAAATGCTCTGTATGAACTAATGCCAACACAGCAGGAGGCTTCGCAACCTGTAGTAGAAAGGCTAAAAGCCAATGAGACCGAGATTCAGGAATGACTATCGGTAAGGATTACAGGCCGAACTTATGCCGCATCAAGCGCTACAAGGCACAGGCAATGGTCGAGTTTATTATCATTTTCCCGGTTTTACTGATGCTGCTATTCGGTGCACTGCAGTTCGCCTTATTATACAAGGCCAAGACCACACTCAATTATGCGGCCTTTGAAGCCGCCAGGGCTGCCGCGGTGAATAACGGGCGTCGAGATGCTGTGAATGAGGCCTTTGCACGTGGTCTGGCACCGCTTTATACACATAATAATACTGTTGAAGAAGTGCATACCGCCCGGGAGAAGGTCAGGGATGAAGTTAACAACGGTGAATTTATCTGCATGGAACGTATCAACCCGACCGATACTGAATTCTCGGCATATTCTGTGCCTCACCAGGATTTTAACAATAGCGAAGCTATTCCCGTTGATAATATGGTCTATCGTGACCCGACCATTACTGCGGGGGCAAGAATATCCCATCATGACGCGACCTTGTTCAAGCTTAAAGTGACATATTGCTATCCTCTTTACGTGCCATTCCTGAACAAGGTTATCCCGGAATGGTTTACCGGCGGTTCGGATATACGCGTTACAGGCGCCGCCCAAGGTGGATCTTTCCAGGCAAATAACCAGGGCATAGGCTCATTCAGGCAGAATTGCATTGACGAGAAACGATTGCCGATTATTTCATTCGCAATCATGCGGATGCAATCACCTGTTATTAATGATACCTATTCTACTGCCCAGCAGTGTAACTAGACCTATAACGCTTCGCCAGGTAATAGCACGTAGCCCCCCATTATCCGGGATTGTGGTGTTTGCTTATAGCCAAGTAAGTAGTTATCGCATAATATCCTGATAGCATATTAATAAGGCCACTCCAGAGTGCTAATCGGAATTAAAAAAATAAAATTTTCAGAATCGCTGATGCCAGGCATAAGTCGCGCATTTTCCCTTGTATTCCTTGTGTTGATGATTTCCGTCGTCATGCCTGCCTATGCCCAGGATGAGACACAAGACCCTATGGAAGGGGTTATAACGGAATTAACGACTATCGAGCGTGATTTGGATGCGGGGCGGCTTGATGTAGACACGCTGGTCAAAGACAATAAAAAACTCACTGACATGAAAATTCGTGCAACCGAATGTGTTGCAACCTACGAAAAGCGCATCACCGATAAACAGACATCGCTTGCCAGCCTTGGTGATGAGAAAAAAGACGAGCCCATCGAGGTCAGAAAGCAACGTAAACAACTTCAAGAAGAAATCGACAGCGATAGTTCTTCGCTGGCAACATGCAAAGCAATTCTCTTACGTCTTGATAACACTATCAACAAGGTCGAAACGCAACGTCAGCAACGCCTGCAGGAACAACTTCTGCCGCGTGGCCCCAATATTCTTGAGATCATCGATCTCAACATGAAGCAACCGGCGGAATGGTTAACAAGCCCCTGGGAATTCAATAAGGATCGCAGCTGGCTTCGACAGGCCCCAGATGAAGACTTGTCGCTGTTGATCGCAGTTATCATTATCAGTATCACCATCGGTATCTTCATCCGCTTGCAATTCAGTAAGTGGGTTAAGCGACAGTACTGGTCTGATGGTCTGGGTGGGCGTTTTTCCGAGTCTGTATTAATATCTTTCTGTCATGATGCACCGTACCTGCTTGGTTCTGTTTCGACTGCTATATGTTTACACTACCTTACAATCGGCATTCAACCTCATCCTATCGTTACCACCCTGGGCTATGGACTGGCATTTTTATTCGTATCTCGCTTTGTGATTCGCTTCACACTCGCGCCTTCTACACCGGGAAGACTGTTTCTGGATATAAACCTGGATACCGCCAGAGCGTTCGCCAGGCGACTGTATGTGCTGACGGTAATCGTATTTTTTGGATACCTCTCCGTTGACACCCTGATCAGTGCCAGTCTGCCGGATTATGCTATCAGGCTGGTGAATTCTGTTATCTACATTCTGTTTGCCATTAATATGATCTGGATATTATGGTTGTTCCGCGAGCTGGGCGGGATAGTACGCCATGGCTGGTTTCGCTACGGCCTGTCGCTGGTGTTGATTGTCGCGGTCATCACCGATCTCATTGGTTATTTCAATCTTGCTGGCTGGTTATTCAGGTCTGTCTTCGGAACCTTACTGGCAATTGGCGTGGTCCAGATTACGGGTCGCCTCATCTCGGAGGTGCTCGAAGGACTTGAGTATGGCAAGACACCCTGGCAGCGCAGCCTGCGCCGATTGATAGGCTTGACCACGGAAGGACACATAACCGGATTCTTCTGGATACGTCTACTGGTGATTCTCGGTCTGTGGGGATTACTGGCCTTGCTGCTGATCTTTATCTGGGATGTTTCTGCCAGTGTAATAGAAGAGATCAGGCTCGTGTTTACCAATGGCTTCACCATTGGCTCTCTTAAGGTAGTGCCCGCAAGGATTATGCTTGCCCTGGTCAGCCTGGGCTTTCTAGTAGCACTGAGTGCCTGGGTCCAGGGACAACTAAAAAAACACTGGCTTAATAACATGCCGATGGAGCAGGGTACTCAGCAGGCGCTGGTGACGGTGACTGGCTATGTAGGTGTGACCATTGCGATCCTGGTTTCACTTGGTATCGCCGGAATAGAATTTGCCAATCTCGCTATCATCGCCGGGGCCTTGTCTGTCGGTATCGGTTTTGGCCTGCAAAATATCGTCAATAATTTTGTTTCGGGATTGGTGCTTTTATTTGAACGTCCTATCAAGGCCGGTGACTGGATTGTAGTTGGTGCCACGGAAGGTTATGTGAAACGCATACGTATACGCGCCACCCAGATACAGACCTTTGACCGCGCTGACGTTATAGTACCGAACTCTGAGCTGGTTTCAGGGCAGGTAACCAACTGGATGCTCCATGATACACGCGGAAGGGCACGTATTCCTGTTGGTGTGGCCTATGGCACGGATACTGCCAAGGTAAAGAAAATCCTTCTCGAGCTCGCTGAGCAACATGAAGAAATCATAACCGATGTCATCTCGCTCGTGCCGGCAGTGTTATTTCAGCGCTTTGGTGATAGCGCCCTGGAGTTCGAATTACGCGTACATATCCACAATGTCGATAACCGCCTTCATGTGATAAGCGATTTGAATTATGCTATCGATCAGGCATTCCGTGAAAATGGCATATCGATTCCATTTCCTCAGCGTGATGTCCATCTTCGAGACATGCCAGGTCCTGCCGGCGAGAGCTGATTTAATCCTGTTTCAGCATTGGATACGCATCCGATCTGATAACGGGATCATAATCTGTGGTTATATTGTAGTGCTGCAGGAGAGTGTATTCCGGCGTTTATAGTCTATTTCACTGCTGTCCCGTTAATTCCCCCTTCCTTCGGGAGAGGGTTAGGGTGAGGGAGAGGGGATTTAGATTCGATAACATATTGTTTTAGGCTCTTCGGAAAAATTAGTGGGTAAAAATATAGCGAATTTGGAGCAATAGAGATAGTTTTCTGGAAATTGGAGGG
>NZ_JAVVES010000048.1:0-21347 GCF_032250955.1 Sulfuriflexus sp.
CTGAAATCGCCTTATATCACGCGCTTGGAGCGCTACCTGCCCCGAAAACTACCCATGAATTTTTCTGACGAGGCTAATTTACTTTCATTGTTTTTGTTATTTATTTTGTAATCTCTCAATAAACACCATCCCGGGTTCCGGGTCATTTGACGTGTTGCGATCGCACCCGCCTCACTACAACCGTATATTTCAAACACTTGTGTATTAATTACTTCCTCTGCCTCTTTTGCTACTTCTTCTTGCATTACAGCCGTCGCCGATACCACAAAATCAATATCAGGCCATTTTTCTTTATCACTATTACACGCTTTCAAATGAATCGGCGTCGTAATCAATACCCGCGGAGATGGCATTTCTGATAATGCCTTCCTTATATCCAGCGGGTAAAATGGCCTGTCTGCATGTATTGCTACACCCAGCATCAGAGGGTAAATAATTGTCGTCTCAAACCCATACATGTGTTGTGGTGGTACGGTTGCGATCACCGAATACTGCAGTTCTGGATTAAACAATCGTTCTTTAACTCGTATAGCACTCTCTGACAGCTGTCTCCATGTCTTTAGATTCGCCTTTGGCCTTCCTGTGCTACCTGATGTAAAAACGATAGCAACCTCTTTCTCACTATCAATATGCAGATTATTTCCTACAGTGTCATTTTTGATATTACTCTTACGACAAATCGCCTCAATAATCCGATCATCAACTCTATAATTATCTTTATATGATGTTTCTATACGTTCAATTTCCTTATCAGCACGCGAACTTGGTAGCAAGGAGATTTGTTGAAGTGATGTACATGCGGCAAAAGCAACCAGGAAATGATAACGATTCTCACACAAGTTAATACAATACTTGCGATTTTCAAGTATTGTCCGCGTCTGTTCCACATGAGACAAAAAGGTGTTTCTCTTAATCAAACGCCCGGCATAAAACGCTATTGTGTCTATATCTGAGGTTTCAAACAATAATGGTACGCTTTCTTCCATTCCGCTGCCTCGTAATTTACTTCCATCGATACTGGACCAGCGCCAATATGAACTTCTTAAATGTCGTATCGTTTGATTTAAATCTATATTTACGATAAATGAATTCTAATATCAGTATTAGAGCCATAAGGAAATAATTTCCAATATGTGTAGCCCATGACCATATTTCTATTGACGCAAATATTGATAACCCAATCGCTTCCACTATCATGAACGTGAAAACACCAACCCACAATTGCGTAATACGTCTAGTATAATCTCTTTCTACCTTCCCTGATTTACCATCTATAAACATGGCGAACTGTGTCACCACGGGTATCTGTTCTTTTTGCAGTGATTGCAGGAATATAATCAATAACCCTGCCGGTATAACAATCGGCGGCAAATATATAAGTAGATAATCCAGATTTAACTTGATCAAGGTCATTACACTTACTACTAATGCACTGGCAATTAATATATTTCCAGGCTGTTTATACCGGGGCGGGAATAATAGCGCTATCAATATCAGGCTAACCAGGTAACTAACTGCTAAACGTGGCAATGATGCCCATATTCCTACATGAGCTATCACCGGGTACATCCCTGCCCAGACACCCATTAATTTCAGCATGATGGTGTCTCTTTTATTTCCTGTTATCCTCTACGTATTTAGTTAGTGCCCGCAGAGAAGAAAAAATTACTTTATTATCTGGATCATCTGATTTCAGCTGAAAACCATATTTTACAGAAAGTGCCATTGCTAACTCTAATGCATCTATCGAATCCAGTCCCAGGCCTTTATTAAAAAGCGCTTCTTCTGGATTAATATCCTCTACCTCAATATCTTCTATGTTAAGGCTCTCAATCAGCAGTTTGGCCACTTCT
This sequence comes from Sulfuriflexus sp., assembly GCF_032250955.1. NCBI lineage: Bacteria > Pseudomonadati > Pseudomonadota > Gammaproteobacteria > Chromatiales > Granulosicoccaceae > Sulfuriflexus > Sulfuriflexus sp. The sequence continues at coordinate 1,854 of NZ_JAVVES010000048.1, forward strand.
ACTTCACTTGATGTCATGTCCGACATATTTTCATTCACTCTCTAATGCAAATAATTCAATTTAACCAAATAAAAATCAGATACAAACAATGTTACCTATTCCATATCTACCCTAAAAAACAATTAGCTCTTGTCGTACAGATCTTGCTCAGAAATATATTCAACCAATTCTTCAATCGAGCACCCAAAATAGCGACATAAGCCATCCAGATGATCTGTACTGGTGCTGAAACCACGACGATTAATCATCTTCGATAATGTCACACGGTGAATTCCCGCTCCTTCAGCTACCTCGGCAATTGTTACCCGCCGCCCTTCTTCAAACTCTCTTTTGGCGATCATTTCTTTTATCTTGAATCGAAGCATATTGGCTACATTCGTCATTAAATATATACGTATGTTATCAAATAACATCAAAAAATGCTTATTGACTACAACTGATGTTGCTGTGATTATACTAACGTAGTCATATGGCTACATATGAAGCTCAAAAGAACCTCTCCCACTCCAGTCGCATTATGTACGCCCATATGACTCCTGGATGTACTCTATCTATAGGAGCCTACTGAACGAGACATGCCCAAGTACCTCTCAAGAGGAGTGCCCGGCAGCAATGGCTACTTGAGGACTTTGCCATGGCTAAGGTCCGTGCTCGCAAGGAGAGCGGGAAGCTGCTTCTGGATTTCCATTATTAAGATACGTGCGGCCGCGAGCAGGCTGCCCTCTCTGTTAGCCTGGCGAGCGCACTATTCATATCCAGTCTATATCGACACATAATAGACGTGAATGCAGGTCAGCGTCTGGCGCTATTGATAGTGTAGATTCTTAAACGTGTCTTATAAGGTCGTTACTATTTACGCATGCTCATCAGTTGTTCAATCAGCCCGGCATCATCCCATTCACGGCTACCGACGGCGCGATGTGTTACCTGCCCCTGCGGGCTGATGATGTAGCTCGTCGGCAGGCCCATGACCGGGTAGGCCTTGATCACCTTGCCGTCCTGGTCCATGGGCAGGGGGAAGGTCATGGGGTACTGCCCCATGAATTCGAATATCGTATCCTCGTCTTCGCCGACATTGATCGCGAGGATAACCACACCCTTGCCCTTGACCTGTTGCCAGAGGCGTTCCAGCGAGGGCATTTCATAACGGCACGGCGGGCACCAGGTCGCCCAGAAATTAATCAACACCACCTGGCCCCGATAATCGGAGAGACGATAGGTACGTCCGTCTTCGCCATCCAGCTCAAAGTCTACCGCGGCAAAAGGTGTCGCCAGCGTGGGCAGGGTCTGTTTGTCAGTAGCCAGCGCCGGGCTATCCAGGCTGAGCAACAACAACAGCCCCAGGAAAAAATTGCGTGATACCAATCGCATTATTCACTACCTCGTGGCGCCAGCGTGACATCTGCCGCACATTCAACGCCCTTGATGGTGGCCGTGTGTTGTTTGCCTGACTGCTGCCAGACGACCTCAAGATCAAAGACACTGCCGGGTTCAAGATTGAAGACGGACATGCCCCAGTTGTAATCCCCCGGCTGGTAAACCTGTTCGGTTGGATATAACGCCCATTCGAAGGCGAGCTGCGCGGCCATGGGCAGTCCGCGTTTTTGCCACTCCTGTTTCCAGTCCTCTCGCACCTTCATCTTACGTTGCGTACCTTTATAGTGAACGGTCCAGTCGTGCAGATGATATTCCAGCGGTGAAGGCGTGGTGAGATTAGATGTGTTCTTGAAGACGGTCTGGAAGACACAGCTCCGGGCGATCAGATCGGCATGCTCACTGCTGAAACCGCGGGCCTGGAAAAAGGCTCGGCTCTGATCGGGCAAGCGCTGCACCAGGCGCAGGCTCATCTCCCTGTTGCGTAGTTCCCAGTATGGCAACTGCGCCTCGGCGTCGACCCCGGTCTGTACGTCTGTCGCCATGACAAGGCCCGGGATGAACAAGCCTGGCAATATCAGGAGTGGTTTAAGCAGGCTTCGCGGCATTTTTTAATCATAGAACAAAATAGACCAGGATCAAAGGTGCGTTCACTGGCTTGATCTGGGCCGTTGTATTCGATCAGCATCTAAATCGTTATACCGAAAGCTTGCATAATCTACAGATGCCAATATTCGGTTAGGGCTGAAGGAAAGGCTTTTATGCGATTTGTTTTACTGGTTGCTGCATGGGCATGTCGGCTTTACTTCACAGCCTATATGGGCTTCATCAAACATTTCCTACGCTACGGTCACGCCATCGCTGATGGCTACGCCGGCCTGGATAACTGCGTGGGCCATCCCCGGCTACTGATTGCTTTTATACCTGACGTCGGCGCAGGGCGTTTATGCCCACAACGATAAACAGCCCAAGTAACAACATGCCGACCGCACCTGCCACCTGTCCGTCCAGTTGTGCCGGCCATAGCGGCTCACTGGTAAGCAGACGCTCCTTGCCTGCGACGACTTCGTAGTGACGTTCCTGGAATGGCCACAGGACCCACAGCGAGGCCAGCAGAATACCCTTGATGACGATCAGGGTGCGCTGGTAAAAGTGGCCGAGCAGCCAGCCCAGCAGGCGCACAAAGCTTACCAGCCCGGCAACACAGCCGAGCGCGAAGGGAATCAGAATGGAAAAATTCAGTTCGCCAATGGCGCTGATGAGGGTGCTGTATTTATGCATGAGCAGTAACAGGAAGGAGCCGGAGATGCCCGGGAGGATCATCGCACAGATCGCGATTGCCCCGGCAATGAAAATAAACCACGCCCCATCGGGCGTGTCGAGCGGCACCATGGTGACGATGGCCAGCCCTGCCAGGGTACCGAGGAGCAAGGTGGCCGCGTCTGACATGCCAAAGCCGTTCAGTTCGCCGATAAGGATGATAATCGAGCCCAGGATCAGGCCAAAAAACAGACCATAGACGAGTTCCGGGAACTCCCGGATCAACATGGGCAGCGGGATCACATTGGTAAAAAAGAACAGCGCAAGGAAGATGCCGACAACCAGCGGCAGGATAAACGCAAAGTGCGGCCGCCTTGCGATAACGGCAAAATCAAGTGTGAACACACCTGCCAGCCAGGCCTTGTCAAAGGAGCGAATGGCTGCCAGCAAGCGTTCGTAAATACCTAGAATAAAGGCCATGGTGCCGCCGCTCACGCCGGGCACCAGGTCGGCCATCCCCATACAAAAGCCTTTTGCTACCAACCAGGCAGAATCTATCAGTTTCAACAGCACAACCTTTTATTGTTTATTGAGATCACTTATGCAGTGATTCTTGCCGTCACGCTTGGCCTTATACATAAACTGGTCAGCGCGTTCAAAGGCGGTATCTATCGTATCTTCGCCCTCAAAGGCGGTAAAGCCGCCCGAGACGGTGATCTTTACTTCCTTGTCGCCATGGTGAAAATGGCAGTCTTCGATCGCCTTGCGGAGTTTCTCGACTACGGCGACTGCTGCCTCCAGGGTGGTCTCTGTCAGCAGCAGGACAAATTCCTCGCCGCCAAAGCGGGCGAGGAAATCCGTTTCCCGGATCTGATCATGAAGCACTGTCGCGATGGTAACCAGCACCTTGTCACCGGCCTTATGCCCGTAGGTGTCGTTGATCTTTTTGAAATCATCCACATCCCAGACCACCAGTACCAGTGGCGTGTTATAGCGCCGCCAGCGGCCATACTCCAGCGCGATACGCTCATCCCATGCCAGCCGGTTTGGTATCCTGGTCAGGGCATCCCGCAGCGCCTGTTGCTGCTCTTCAACTACCTTTTCACGTAATTGACAACTTTCGCCCTCAAGGTCACTTACCTTGCGCGTCAATACTTCTATCCGCGCGGCCATGGCCTCCTTGCGTTCTTCTTCCTTGCCCCTGAAGCCCTCGACATGCCTGGTAATGGTTTCCAGTTTTTCATAGATACTCAGTTTCAGGTCGGCCAGGTCGGTTGCGTCATGCACCTCGATTTGAATCTGCTGGACCTGGCCATCGACGGCTTCACCAAAGATCTGGTTTTCTGTGAAAATGCTCTCGCGTAATGTTGTATCTTCCTGAATATGCTTGTCGAGCTCGAGTAATCGATCCGTCACATGTTTCAGGAACAGCTGTATCTCATTCTTTTCCCTCTCGATGCGGCTGCGTATCTCTATGACCAGTTCTGCAATCGCCTCCAGTGCATCAACGATTTGATCTTCAGGAACCCCCGGTAGCCATTTGCTTTTTAGTGCCTCGACGCGCTCGTTCAGCTCTTCCGGCAGGCCCATTCTTTCCAGAAGCTGAATCAGGATTTCATTGATTTCAAAACCGTGCACGGTCTTCACTGGAAGGGATCCAGCCGCTATACCAGCCTTATCCTGTTCAGTCCTGCTTTCAGCCGCGGGTTTAACCACCAGCGCCAGATCATGCATCAATTGCTTCAACTCGCCCCGCGCATTAATGCCCTGCACGCGCTGCCTGATCCTGGCTACCGCATCTGCTTGACTGCCCGGCATTTGCAACTGGCGCAGAAAATCACTCAGCACATCCCTGACCAGCACCAGTGCCTCGTCAACCTCGTTGAGCGTTGCTGCACCTGCCGCTGTTATCCTGGCGGCCATTACTTCCGGCACGATCTCTTCAGTGGCACTGTTCCGTCTGGCCCCAAACAGGTTACTCAGCAGGCCTTTCTTTTCGCTGCCGTTACCTGTTGCCAGTTCCTCGGCCGCCAGCATGTCGGCAAGCAGGTCTATGAGGTTGTCTGTAAGCTCGGCAGGGTCGCGGCCTGCGCTCGCGTATTCTATTTTCTTGCGCAGCCGCTTGACGTCCGCGGCAAAGCTTTTCGGGAAATCGATCTTTTGCAGGATATCCAGCAGGACCTCCTGCACCCCCGGCTGGTGAGTCTTGTTTTCTGCTATCCCGGTTGCCATTTCAACAATCGCATCGACCGTATTCTGGATACGCGTCATGTTTTTTTCGCGACGCACGGAGTTGCGTAGCCGCTCCAGCAGGTCATCAAGCCTTTTATCCTGGCCGTCTGCTGCCAGCGTGATGCGTGACAAACAGCGCCGCAGCAACTGATCTGTTTCCTGCCATTCTTTTTCCTTATCCTCGAGCGATTCGAGGCTGGCAAAATACTTCTCTTTCCAATCTGCCATTAGCTGTCCTCAGAAAAGTTTTATTGTTTCGGGCACACCGATTTCCATGGCCATCGGCAGGTGATCTGAAACGCCCAGGTTCAGGGCCTGGACATTCAGCACATGCACCTCGTCGCTGACGAGGATGTGATCAATATGCTTCTGTGGTCGCCAGCTGGGGAAGGTGTGCGGCCGCAGTTCAGGTTCCTGCAGGTGCGTGTACCTGAACAGCAATTTCATCTCATGGCTGTCGACTTCACAGTTCATATCTCCCATCATGATCACATGCTTGTGTTCCTGCACCTGCTCACCAATAAAGGCCAGCTGGCTCTTGCGGGTACGCTGGCTCAGCGCGAGGTGCACCACAAATATCACCAGTGATTCATTCTTGTTGCCGAACCGTGCCATCAGCGCACCGCGCCCCGGTATAAGGCCCGGTAATTTATAATTGACGACCTCGCTCGGTCGTATCTTGCTGAGCAGGCTGTTGCTGTGCTGGGCAAATTTGCCGATATCGCGGTTGACCTGATCATGCCAGAAGGGGAAATTCCCCTGCTCGGCAACATACCTGGTCTGGTTGACGAAATTACTGCGCAGGCTGCCGGCATCCGTTTCCTGCAGGGCGACAATGTCAAAGTCACTCGCAATCTGCGCCACCTGATCCAGGTTCTTACGCTTGCCCCGGCATGGCAGCACATGCTGCCAGCTCTGGGTGACGTAATGATGGTAGCCAGCGGTACCGATACCTCCCTGGATGTTGTAACTCAGTAAGCGTAATTTATGCTCGGTGGTCATCGGCTTTTTATATCGGCGAGACCATTTCACCGAGTTCCTCGGTGAGTTTCATGTTCTCGCTGTAATCAACCGGGCAGTCAATAATGCTGACCGTGTTATCCGCCAGTGCCTTTTGCAGGATGCCGGCCAGGTCTTCGGTTTTCTCGACCCGGTAACCCCTGGCACCGAATGCCTCGGCATATTTCACAAAGTCGGGATTGCCGAAATCAACATGCGACTTGCGCCCGAACTGGGCCATCTGCTTCCACTCGATAAGGCCATAGCCGCCATCGTTCCAGACCAGGATCACAATGGGCGTCTGCAGGCGCATGGCGGTTTCGATCTCCTGCGAATTCATGAGGAAGCCGGCATCGCCGGTGACGGCGACCACCGCGCGCTGCGGGTTACTCAGCTTGGCGGCGACGGCACCCGGCACGGCGATGCCCATGCTGGCAAAACCATTGGAAATAATACACGTGTTGGGATGTTCGCAGCGGAACATGCGCGCCATCCACATCTTGTGCGCGCCGACATCGCAGATCGCGATATCCCGCATATCCATGGCGGTACGTAATTCCCAGATGAGCTTCTGTGGCTTCACCGGAAAGCTCGTATCATTCGCGTGCCGGTCCATATCCTTGATCAGGGCGTCGCGCAACGGCCGCATCAGGTGGCCGACGTGCGGGGTCGCTTCTGCCGCTATGCGGTTCAGACTGTGCTTGATGTCACCGACCACGCCGCACTCGACCGGGTATGATTCATCGACTTCGGCTGTGGTTGTGTCGATATGGATGATCTTGCGGTCGCGTGTTGGATGCCAGAGATACGGATGGTATTCGACCAGGTCATAACCGACGCAGATGATCAGATCGGCGTGGTCGAAACCGCAATTTACATAGTCATGCGCTTGCAGGCCGGCACTGCCAAGCGCCATCGGGTGTTTGAAGGGAATGACGCCCTTGGCCATGAAGGTGTTTGCGAGCGGGATATTCAGCTGCTCGGCAAAATCTACCAATTCCCGGTGAGCGCCGGCCCGCACCACGCCGTTACCAGCAAGGATGATCGGGTGACGGGCCTCGGAGACGAGCTTTATCGCATACTGCACGCGTTCACTGGACGGCTCCGATCTGCCCTGCACCTTGATCGGCAGGACCCCGTGGGTAGTGTCCATCTCGGCGATGTTTTCCGGGAACTCGATAAAGCAGGCGCCGGTCTTTTCCGTCTGCGCGAGCTTGAAGGCCTTGCGGATGACCTCGGGGATGATGTCCGGGGTCGGCAGGCGCGAGGCGTACTTCGTGATCGACGCAAACATCGAGACAAGATCCAGCACCTGGTGTGATTCCTTGTGCATCCGATCCGTGCCTGCCTGCCCGGCAATGGCCACTACCGGGGCGTGGTCCATGTTCGCATCGGCGACGCCGGTTACCAGGTTGGTCGCACCCGGCCCCAATGTCGACAGACAGACGCCGGCGCGGCCGGTCAGACGGCCATAGACATCGGCCATGAAGGCCGCGCCCTGTTCATGGCGGGTAGTAATGAAATGGATATTGGAATTGAGCAAGGCATCCATGAGGTCGAGGTTCTCCTCGCCCGGAATGCCAAAGATGTATTCGACGCCTTCATGCTCAAGGCATCTGACAAAGAGTTCTGCAGCCTTCATAGGGCTCCCGCGCCAGAAGATGGTCCAGGGATTATTCTAGCCTACCCTTGGCAAAGTTGCCCATCTGGCGAGGCAGGCCTGGTCAGCAGTCGCCCGTTCGCCTATTTGCCTGCTTTGGCGGCAGCCTCGCGGCTCACCAGCCAGTCGACGACCTTGAGGACATTCTCGTGCTGTTCCTGCTTGCTCGCAGCCGGGCTGTTGATGTTGGCCGCCGGTCCGCCCGTGCGGTACTTGCCATTGACTACCATGGCCGGCACACCGGTAATACCGTAACGCTTGGTCATGCTGACCGCGCGTTTGAGCCTGGCCTGCACCACGAAGGAGTTCCAGACCCGCTTGAATTCGTCCCGTTTCACGCCCTGTTTCACAAAGAAGTCACCGATGGCCTTTTCCGTCTGCAGGGGCTGTTTTTCCTTATGCACAGCATCAAAAAAGGCCTTGTGGGTCTTGTCCAGTACGCCGAGGGCCTCGGCCGTGTAATAGGCCCGCGCATGCGGCATCCAGTTCTGACGGAAGACGGCCGGGATGCGGATGAACTCAACGTTGTCGGGCTTGTTCTCCGTCCACTTGCTCAGACTTGGCTCGAAATCATAGCAGTGCGGGCAGCCATACCAGAACAGCTCAACGACCTCGATCTTGCTCTCGCTGGTGGTGGGCTGGCTCGGGGTGACCTTTTTATATTCAAAGCCCTCGTCGTAGGCGGCCGCCGGCAATGACAGGCCAAGCAGGGCAAAGAGGATAAACAGGCTTTTTTTCATTGTGCTCGTTCCTTTAATTCTTTAATTCATAAGGCATATATAACAAAAGACCACCGATCACGCCCTAAAGTTCACCGTAGGAGTGCAGGCCGGACAGGAACATATTCACCCCGAGGAAGGCGAAGAGGGTCACAAACAAGCCGACCACTGCCCACCAGGCCATCTGTGTACCGCGCCAGCCCTTGGTCAGGCGCATATGCAGCCAGGCAGCGTAGTTCAGCCAGACGATCAGGGCCCAGGTCTCTTTCGGGTCCCATGACCAGTAACCGCCCCAGGCCTCGTTGGCCCACATTGCGCCAAGCACGGTGGCGATCGTGAAAAAGGCAAAACCGAGTGCGATGGACTTGTACATGACATCATCGAGTAATTCGGCCGCCGGCAGAATGCGCGCCGCATAACTGCCCTCACCGGCGCGTTCACGGATGAGCAGGATCACGCCAACCATGGCCGACAGGGCAAAGCAGCCATAACCGATGAAGTTTGCCGGCACGTGGATCTTCATCCAGTAGCTTTGCAGGGCCGGTACGAGTGGCTGGATCTCGTCAGCACCTTTTTCAAAGGTATACCAGAGCAGGAAGGCCACTGCGGCACTGATGACCAGCAGCACAAAACCACCCATGGCGCGGGTCTTGTACTTTGCTTCATAAAACAAATACAGCAGCGCCGTGATGATCGCGAACAGCACAAAGACTTCGTACAGGTTACTGACCGGGATGTGACCGACATCGTGGCTAATCAGGTATGACTCACGCCAGCGTACCATCAGGCCGATCAGGCCCATAGCGGTCGCCGACCAGGTCATGGCGGTTGCCACCTTGCCGGTAAATTCCGATTCCATGAACAGGGCAATAAAATAAGTGACTGTGGCGAGCACGTACAGGGCGCTCATCCACATGATCGCCGACTGGCTGGAGAAGAGGAAGCGCAGGAAGAAGTTGGTCTCGGCCGGTGCCAGGCCGCTGCCATACTGCATCACCCCGAACAGGCTCAGGCCGGCCACGGCCAGCATCAGGGTCCGTGACGGTTTCCACAACCAGCCCAGGGCGATCAACGACAAACCGGTGCCAAACAGGATCCCGACCTCGTAGACGTCCATCAGGTGCTGGTATTCACCCCATGCGTAATAGGTGCCATAGAGGGTAATTGCCGCAAACAGCCAGTCATAAATGCCGAGTGTCTTTATATAGGCCGTCCGTTTGAAATCATTTTGCATCGTGTCTTGTATCAACGACATGTCCGTACCTCAATCCTGTTTATTGATCCCCAGCCGTGCTGCGACCCGTCCGCTGATGCGATCAAAGTCTTCGGCAAAATCTCGCTCATTGCGGTTACTCGAACCGGCAAAGATGATCTCCACACCCTTGTCAGTCTTGCCTATCCACGCCCAGCAGCGCCGGTGCTGGATATAAAACATCATGAATATACCCATGATCAGCATAACACAGCCCAGGTAGACCGTATCCTTGCCGGGAGCGCGGGTAATCTGCAGCCCCGAGGCTTCGACGTGTTCATAATCGACCAGCTGCAGGTAAAACGGTGTGGCATAGGCCTCAAGGTTACCCATGACGCTGATGGCGTCATCGAAGAATGCCGAATCTGCCTCACTGACACCTTTCGCCGGTTCCAGACCCTCTGCCTGAAGCACTTCTATATAAAGGTTACCGAGCACTGTCCGCAGCATATTAAAGTAGGCCTGCGCCGCAGATTCGCGCTCCTCTTCAGGGATACTCGTTTCAATAAAGGCCGTAATCGAAGCCAGTCCACCCGTGGCATACATTGTAACCAGACGATTGGCAGTGGTTATCATACCCTGGCGAACGGATTCCTCGGCCTGCGGCACGTCGAACAGCAAATCCTTCACCGTTAGCTCGGCGGCCTTGCGCACGCGTGCGGCATCCAGCAAGACAGCACGGAAATTCATAAAGCGCTCAATGCTCACGTTCGAATCGGTCGGGATGTACAGGTAGCGGAACGGCTCGGCGACACTGGAGCGAATACCGCTCATATAATACCAGCGCCCGTCCTGTTCAATCGGCGACATATAATTGACAAACTCACGCGCCTCACCACTCGGCTCACGCAGCTTGTAGGTAAAACTCGGGCCGAAATTCTTTTGCTCGGTCTTGCCATCTTCACCGGTCACTGGATTGATATTGAATTTACGGAATTCGGTCAACTCGATGCTCAGCTCCTTGTCACCGACCTGCAGCGGAACCTTGCCGAAGACCTCGCCCTTCAGATCCAGGGTCTGCAGCTTATCATCCTGCAATGGCCACGCCTTCAGGACCAGCTTCGAACCGCCATCACTGAAGCTGGCCTGGAAGATTCGATAGCCTTTGTAGACAAGCGGATGGTTCACGGCGATGGTCTCCTGCAGAGGTTCGGCAAGATCATCGTCGTGAATGACCAGGTCACTTTCAAATGACTTCGGCTGCCCGGTCGGGTAGTGCTCGATACGGAAATCCTTCAGCTCGACAGCAAACGGCAGCTTCTGGACGAGGTAACCATCGCGGATATTAAGAAAGACGATATTTGCCGACTCGCCTTCGGAGATGTTCACGGCGCCACGGAAAGCAGGATTGTCGTCGCCCAACACGCTTTTCGCCGGCACCTGCGAAGCGGGCATATCGCGGGTTTCGATCTCGATGTCGTTCGTCAGCATAGCCAGGCGCAGTGGCAGGTTGCCATCGATGAGGGCACCGACGCAGATCACGACAATCGCGATATGCGTAAACAGGTAACCAAGACGGTTGATACCGCCCTTCATCGCTGCCAGCACGACATGTTCATCGTGTTGCTTGCGGCGAACCTTGAAGCCCTCGTGTTCGAGCTGGGCAGTGACCAGGTTTATCGCTTCATCCGGCAGGCTTTGCACTTGCCAGATGCGATTGTGATGAAAGGCCTTCAGTGAATTGCGCGCGGCATTCAGACGATAGTGTTTCATGTCGCGCAACATGGTCGGGCCATTGCGGTAAACACAGACACTTGTACTCAATAACAGAAAACCGAGCAGCAGCAGGAACCACCAGACACTATAAACATCATACAGGCCTATCGACTCAAAGGCTTCGTGCCAGAACGGGCCGAACTTGATAATGTAGCTGGCGTAATCCTCGTTCTGCTGCAGCACCGTGCCGATCACCGAGGCGATTGCAATCGTAACCAGCACGGTAATCGCCAGGTTCATGGAACCGAGGAACTCAAGCAGGATCGCGCCGGTCGATTTTCTGGTCTTTGCCTTGTTGGATTGCATCACGGTATCCGGGGTCTTTCTCTTGCTTGAATAAAAAAGGGTGGCACGAGACCACCCTTTTTCATATCAGTTGTGGCGAATGCTCAATGCAGGCCTGCGATATATTCTGCGACAGCCTGGATTTCTTTTGCCTTCAGTTTGCCGGCCACATCACGCATCATGCTCTGAGGGTCATTGCTACGGGCGCCCGAGGCAAAGTCATTCAGCGCCTTGGCGGTGTACTTGGCATGCTGACCGGAAACGGCCGGGAAGCTGGCAGCCGGGTTACCCGCACCGCTTGGGCCATGACAACTGGCACAGGCGGCCACGCCGCGCTCGGCGATGCCGCCACGGTAGATATCCCGACCCAGTTCAATAGATTCCTTCTGCGCGCCTGTCACCTTCGCCTTGTTACTGGCAAAAAATGCAGCGATGTTCGCTATATCGGTACCGCTGAGACTGGCCACCATGGCATTCATGGTCGGGTCCTTACGGGCCTGTGACTTGAAGTCACTGATCTGCTTGGTCAGGTACTCGGCGTGCTGACCTGCCAGTGATGGCCAGTCCGGGTTGTTACTATTGCCGTCAACACCGTGACAACCAATACAAAGGGCGGCCTTTTGCTGGCCGGCAACCGGGTCACCGGCTGCCCAGGCCGTGCTTACCATACCGAGTAGGATGGCAGCTGTTGCGATTCGTTTCATCATGAACTGTACACCTTAAAAATATATCTGTCGGCTGTGCCGGTATTAACGCTTATTTACTTTCTGCAACCATATAAGCAACGGCATCCTTCACCGCCTGATCGGTCAGGTCAGCACGACCGCCCTTGGCCGGCATGAAACCCTTCTTGCCCTGGTAACCCCCGATAGCATGCTTGTTGAGGACGTCGTCACCCTGCGCGATGCGATCCTTCCATGCGGCCTTGTCGCCAACCTTCGGGGCACCCGCAGCACCTGTCGCATGACAGGCAAAACAGGCACTATCATAGGTCTTCTTGCCGGCGGCCACATCAGCAGCCTGTGCAGAGACGGAAAGCGTTACCGCCGCCATGGCGGCAAACAATGCGATGTTTTTCATTCTCACTTACTCCTGCCCATTATGGGCCTTGATTTATATAAAAATATTCTCACTTAACCGGTTCAGGCCGCGCTCTGCCTCGATAAATACGGGTTCGGCGTCGCTGGCCACCTGTGTCCATTCTGGCACACAAAAAATGGCATGAATATATACCAGAGAGGGCTTACCCGGGTCAACCTGTAATGCCTTTATTTAACGCGGCGGCTCTATATTTTTACTAATATTTACAGTACATTACGCCTCTCATTCAAAAACGCCCCTGGCCTGCATTATGATCGACTTTTCTCACGCTGACTTCCTGGTCAGCGCCCAGCGCTTTAGTCAATGTCCGGCCGACAGTGGTGCCGAAGTGGCCTTTGCCGGGCGCTCCAACGCCGGCAAATCCAGTGCCCTGAATGCCATCACCGGCGTCCGCAGCCTGGCGCGTACCAGCAAGACCCCGGGGCGAACCCAGTTAATCAATTTCTTTGCCCTCGACGATAAACGCCGGCTCGTGGATCTGCCAGGCTATGGTTACGCCAAGGTCCCTGAACGGGTCAAGCTGGAGTGGCAGCGCGAACTCACCTTGTATCTGCAGCGTCGCCAGGCCCTGCGTGGCCTCATCCTGCTCATGGATATCCGCCATCCACTCAAGGAATATGACTGCCAATTACTCGAATGGTGCCAAACTTCCGAGCTGCCCGTGCACATTTTGCTGACCAAGGCCGACAAGCTCTCGCGTGGTGCCGGCGGCGGCGTTTTGCAGAAACTCCGGCATCAGCTTGACAAGAAATACCCCGGCAGCACGGTACAGCTATTTTCTTCCCTTAAACATCAAGGCCTTGAGGAAGCGCGCGAGCGGATTGCCGCCTGGCTGGCCTGAGCCCGACACCGGGCTAGCGGCATAAAAAAAGCCCCGTTCCGTGGGGAGCGGGGCTAATAAATGGTCCGGCGATAAGGGGGGGGCACCGGACCTTCTTCTCATCCAGGGGGAGTGGGATGGAAAGAACGCCATCTGGCGTATACCCATAAGACGCCGCCGGCCAGAGAAAGTTCCACACCCTTTTACCCTGATATCAGTGTGCCTCGTCCCAGTTCTCGCCGATGCCGACCGAGACCTCGAGCGGTACCTCCAGCACGGCCGCATCGACCATACAGGCACGGATCTGTTCGACTGCGCTGGCCACCGCCGCCTCGGCGACCTCGAATACGAGTTCATCATGCACTTGCATAATCATGCGCACCTGCTGGTTATCCCGGCCGATCCAGTCGGCACAACTGATCATGGCGCGCTTGATAATATCTGCGGCCGTGCCCTGCATCGGCGCATTGATCGCGGTTCGCTCGGCATACTGGCGACGCTGCATGTTCGAGGCCTTTATGTCCGGCACGTACAGCCGGCGCCCAAACACGGTCTCCACATAACCCTGTTCGCGTGCCTGCTCACGCATCGCTTCCATAAAGGCCTTGACGCCCGGGTAGCGGGCAAAATACAGATCGATATACTTTTGTGCCTCGCCACGACTCACATCGAGCTGTTTGGCCAGGCCAAAGGCCGACATGCCATAGATCAAGCCAAAGTTAATCGCCTTGGCACTGCGGCGCTGGTTGGTGGTGACCGCATCGCGTGCCACGCCGAATACCTCGGCAGCAGTCGCGCGGTGCACGTCCTCGCCCTCGGCAAAGGCCGTTAACAGACCCTCATCACCCGAGAGGTGAGCCATGATGCGCAGCTCGATCTGTGAATAGTCGGCAGCCACGATCCTGTAACCTTGCGGCGCGATGAAGGCCTGGCGGATGCGCCGCCCTGCTTCACTCCGTATCGGGATGTTTTGCAGGTTCGGATCACTTGATGACAGGCGCCCGGTCGCAGCCACGGCCTGATGATATGAGGTGTGCACGCGGCCGCTTTTTGGATTGATCATCAACGGCAATTTATCGGTGTAGGTCGATTTGAGCTTGCTCAAGCCACGATGTTCAAGAATCAGCTTCGGCAAGGGGTAATCAAGATCCTCGGCGAGTTCCTGTAAGACGTTTTCGGCCGTGGACGGCTGACCCTTGGGCGTTTTCTTTATTACCGGCAAGCCCTGTTTTTCAAACAGGATAGTCTGAATCTGCTTGGGCGAGCCGAGGTTGAATTCCTCACCGGCCTCTTTATAGGCTTCGCTTTCTATTTCCAGCAGGCGTTTCGCAAGTACCGCGCTTTGCGCGTTCAGCATGTCGGCATCCACGAGCACGCCGTTACGCTCGATGTCGGCCAGCACCGTGAGCAAGGGCATTTCCAGTTCACAATAAACCGTTTTCAGTGCCGAATCATTTTCCAGTCTTGGCCATAGTGCTTCATGCAGGCGCAGGGTGATATCGGCATCCTCTGCGGCATAAGGTGCAGCCGCTTCAATCGCAACCTTGTTAAAGGTTACCTGCGCCTTGCCCTTGCCAGCCACCTCGGCATAGGTGATCGCCTTGTGCGCAAGGTATTTCAATGCCAGTGAATCCATGTCGTGGCGGGTGGCCGTGCTGTCGAGCACATAGGACTCGAGCATGGTGTCATGTGCGATACCTTGCAGACGAATGCCGTAATTGGCCAGCACATTCATGTCATATTTGAGATTCTGACCGAGCTTGGGCTGTTGCGGGTCTTCGAGTAACGGCCGCAATTGTTCCAGCACCCAGGTTTGATCAAGCTGTAACGGCGCGTCTTCATAATCATGTGTCAACGGCACATAAGCGGCCTTGCCCGCCTCCACCGCAAACGAGACGCCGACTATCTCGGCCTGCATGTAATCCAGGCTGGTGGTCTCGGTATCAAAGGCGAACAGTTTCGCCGCCCGTAACTGCTGCAACCATGTATCGAAGGCGGCTTCCGTCAAGACTGTTTCGTATTCAACCTTGCTGGCCTGCGCCGGGCCATCGCCTTCGTTATAATTATTCTCGATATGCTCAATCGATTCGGCCAGCCATGATTTAAATTCGAACTCGCTGTAGAGTTTCCGCAGCGCCTCACTATCTGCCGGCTGACGTTGCAGGTCGAGCGGACCTGTATCCAGCGGCACGTCACACTTGATGGTGGCGAGTTGCTTTGACAACGGCAACTGCTCGAGACTGTCGCGCAGGCTTTCACCAACCTTGCCTTTTACCTCATCGGCGTGCGCGATAATGGTTTCCAGATCGCCGTATTCGTTCAGCCACTTCACTGCCGTCTTTGGCCCGACCTTGGGCACGCCGGGGATGTTATCGGCCGTGTCGCCGATCAGCGCGAGATAGTCCACGATCTGATCCGGGCGCACACCGAATTTTTCCTTGACCGTTGCCGGGTCGGAGACGGCGTCGGTCATTGTATTGACCAGGGTCACCGACTCGTCCACGAGCTGGGCCATGTCCTTGTCACCCGTCGAGATCAGTGTCGGCAGGCCCAGCCTGGTGGCCTCCACCGCGAGGGTGCCGATGACGTCATCGGCCTCGACGCCGTCCTCTATGAGGATCGGCAGACCCATCGCGCGGATGATGTCGTGAATCGCCGGGATCTGGCCACTCAGCTCGCCTGGCATCGGCGGGCGGTGGGCCTTGTACTCCTTGTACAGCTCGTCACGAAAGGTCTTGCCCTTCGCATCAAAGACCACCGCAATGTGCTCCGGGTCGTCTTCGCGCAGCATGCGACGTAACATGTTGATAACACCATAGATGGCGCCGGTCGGCTGGCCCTGAGAATTGGTCAGCGAGGGCATGGCGTGGAAGGCACGGTATAGATAGGACGAGCCATCGACAAGGATGAGCGGTTTTTTCGTGGTTTTAGTCATGCGGATTCGGCGTGGAAATGCTTTAATTGGTTACAGGACGGCGCGTGGCCGCGGATGACTGATTATGTCGGAAATGTTGTGTGATTACACGCCGGCTATCAAGAAATGAGGACGCTGGAAAATGGAAAGAAAATCGAAATCAGCCCACCCGGGCATGTCGCCGATCAATGATGCGCAGCTGACACGTGAATCCTGGAAAATCTTCCAGATCATGGCCGAATTCGTCGAGGGCTTCGAGCGACTGGCGCGCATCAAGCCCTCGGTGAGCATCTTCGGTTCGGCCCGTACCGCCACTGACCACCCCTCTTACCAGCAGGCCGAGGAGATCGCCCACCTGCTCTCGGATGCGGGTTTTTCCGTGATCAGCGGCGGTGGCCCCGGGATCATGGAGGCCGCCAACAAGGGTGCCTATGCCGGCAAATCGCCTAGTATCGGACTGAATATCATGCTGCCACATGAGCAGACCGACAACGCCTACCAGGATATCCCCCTGCATTTCAGACACTTTTTCTCGCGCAAGGTAATGTTCGTGAAATATGCCTCGGCCTATGTCGTCTTACCGGGCGGTTTCGGTACCCTCGACGAACTGGCCGAGATCCTGACCCTGGTGCAGACCGGCAAGACCCGCCGCATCCCGGTGATCCTCGTCGACAGCAGCTTCTGGCGCGGTCTCATCGACTGGTTCGCCAATACCCTGGTGGCGGAGGGCACCATTGACAAGGCCGACCTGCAACTGTTCAAGATACTGGACAAGCCGCAAGAGGTCGTGGATGCTATCTTTGAGCATTACGGATCGCGTGGGTTTGAGCCTTCTGCCGAAGAACAGGAGATTCTGCTCGAGTTGTAGCGTTATAATCAACAAAACAAAGAACAGGACAAGACCATGCACTATGCAATCAAGACATTCGCTGCCCTGCTGTTTGCCAGCAGTCTCACCCTGCCCGCTTTCGCCGAGGAGCGGGCGCCCGTTGACGACGCCGTCGTGCCACCGCCGCCGCCACGCGTGCAAAGCGGCGAGACTCTCGAGCCGGATGTCACCATCATTGAGAAGGACAGGCAGCGTATCGAGCAGTACAGCATCAACGGCCAGGTGTATGCCGCCAAGATTACGCCCGTAAGTGGCCCATCCTACTACTTGATTGATACAGACGGTGATGGCAGCCTGGAAACGCGCAAAAATGATATCGAGCGTAACCTGCAAGTCCCGCAGTGGATCCTGTTTAGCTGGGAATAATCATACTATTCGTATCCCGCGCAGGCCCCGGCGGTCACGGGGCCTGCGCGGCCAACCATTAGCACCGACTATGTCTGTTTATACACTTATCGATCAAGCTGAGCTTGAGGGCTTCCTGCAAAACTATGCCGTTGGCGATCTTGTCGGTTTCCAGGGTATTAGTGCCGGTATCGAAAATACCAATTACTTCGTTACGACCACCAATGGCCGCTATGTACTGACTATTTTCGAACAACTCGATGCCGATGAGCTGCCTTACTTTCTCGACCTGATGGCCTTTCTTGCCGAACACGAGGTGCCGAGCGCGCACCCCGTCGCTGACCGGCACGGCCATTACCTGCGCCTGCTCAGGGACAAGCCGGCGGCCCTTGTCGAACGGCTTGAAGGTGCCAGTGTCGAGCGACCCAATGTTTCCCAATGCCAGGCACTCGGTAACGCACTCGGCCGACTGCATGCCGTCGGCCACCAGTTCGAGGGCCGTCGCAAGAATCCACGGGGCCCGCACTGGTGGCATGTCACCGCCGACCGCCTGCACGAGCATTTAAATGCAGATGAACGCGGGCTGCTTGATGCCGAGCTCGCCCATCAGGATGCCCACCGTCATGATGCGCTAAACGTGGGCGTGATTCATGCCGACCTGTTCCGCGACAACGCCCTGTTTGTCGGCGATGAACTGACCGGGATAATTGATTTTTATTATGCCTGCAATGATGTGCTCATCTATGACCTTGCCGTCACCGTGAATGACTGGTGCTCGAACGAGGACGGCTCACTGGATGAAGTGCGCCTGGCCGCCATGCTTGACAGTTATACCGCGCAACGCCCGCTCAGTGAGGCGGAACGCGCTGCCTGGTCCATTATGTTGCGCGCCGCCGCCCTGCGCTTCTGGCTTTCGCGTCTTGAAGACAAATACTTTCCGAAAGAAGGCGAACTGACCCATATCAAGGACCCGGAGGTCTTTCGTCGTATCCTGCAGCTACGAATTGATTCTGCGCAGGCCAACCACGGGTTTATCCAGACACGCTAGGCGGCCGCGGCTACCAGGCCTCCAGGACGTCCTCGACAGGAAAATCCAGGCCTACCCTCGCCCAGACATCAGCGACCCGCTTGATCGCCGCCTCGGACTCGTGCATCCAGTCCGGGTGACGGCCCCGCTTGTCAAAGACATGAAACTGCTCTGACCGCAGACCGCTTTCAAAACGATTGTGAAAACGCTGCGCGAGGTGCTGCATACGCTGTTCGCCATAGGCGACGATACTGATATTCCGATTCGCACTCAGGCCGGTGGTCGCCACGTAATAATGGTACTGCTCCCAGTAGCGCAGGTAGGCATCAAAGTAATCCATCGCCAGCACCTCGGCCTCGCTGCAGCCCGTGTAGATCAGATCCCGCTTGACCCAGTCTTCAATATTGCCGCGCACGGCAAAGCGCCCACCTTCAGGCAGACCGCCGGATTTCTCATAGGTGGAGATACAGGACAGCACCGAGTGGCGTACGGTCAGGATGTGCTCAACTGATTCACCCAGTACCTGGTGAAAAAAGCCCCCGGCATAAGTCCCCTTGGTGAGTTTTTTCGGCACAATGATCTTACCGGTATGCCGTTTGGCCGCACCGAAAAATAATTCCACCATGGTAAGGAACTCGGCCATGGTGTGCAGGCTGGCAGTCCAGCTGTTCACGCCCTGTTCGAAGCGAAACGGCGAGGCCTCCGGGAAGCCATCATGTGCAATCGCGTTGGGCACCTTGTCCGGCTCATAGCCGAGGGCCCGGTACAGCTCCTTGGTCAGGTAGGAGCCGCCATGCCGTGGCACGCCGATGATATTGATAAAATGGGCTCTTCGGAAAAATTAGTGGGTAAAAATATAGCGAATTTGGAGCAATAGAGATAGTTTTCTGGAAATTGGAGG
>NZ_JAVVES010000049.1:0-21154 GCF_032250955.1 Sulfuriflexus sp.
CATGCCATCTCCATGCCGACTGCCATTTCGCCCGTTTCCAGATCACGTCGAAACTCATCCCGGAAATACGCTCGGTTTCCGGTTTTGACAGTGTTTATACATATCGACACCTCATCAATGGTTCATTTGCATTCATCTCTTCAGAACTCACCTGACAGATTAATTCTGCCTTTTCCCTATCGCTCACGACCAGTGCTCTTAAAAAGGGCCGCATAGGGTAGTTTGATTCCAGTATCTGATTACCGAAACCGAGAGGCCTCCTCTCATCTTTGATACAGCAAGAAAGACTTTCGTCTTTCGTCATGACACACGAGCGTAGCGTAGGTATACTCAATGAACCTCGAAGAGGTTCTGAGTGCCTGGCGGGAATCTGACGCAAAGAACCCCTTCGGGTTTCATTTTGCGTACCCTACCCATCGTACCGAAGGGTCAGGGCAACCCGGAACGCGGGTCCTCATCCTCACCGTCTCCACAAAGCAAAACGGGGCACACCTTCCAGGTGTGCCCCGTTTCGCTTTGTTGGTGGAGGCGGCGGGAATCGAACCCGCGTCCGTCAATCCTCTGCCTTTGGCTCTACATGCTTATCCACATCTATTAAGTTTAACTACCAGCAACCCGATGGGCAGGGCGCACTAATAGCGATTCCGTTAGGTTTTAACGCATCCACTCCGGACAGGTTTCAGCGCGATCTTATGTGAGTCGACCCCGGTTTACTGAGCGCATAAGCACACATCAGGCCGAGGGCATTCGCAGGAGTTTAAGCTGCTAGTGCGTAGTTGTCGTCGTTGGCAACTATAGGTTTTGCAGCTGGTTTTACGAGGAAATCTGCACCTCGGCATGCACCTCGGGTTTCGCAATCGGCGTCGAAGCCAGGTCGCCCCCAAAAGTGTTACGTACTAGATGGTGTGATTATAGGCGGCTTTCAAGGGCGGGGCGAGGAGATTTTCGGCCAATATTGCCTCAGTGCTTCATCAGGCGCGATTTTTCCCGCTGCCAGTCGCGGCCTTTCTCGGTGGCGCGCTTGTCGTGGAGCTGCTTGCCCTTGGCGAGGGCGATTTCCAGCTTGGCGCGGCCGCGCACCCAGTACATGGCCGTGGGCACAATCGAGTAGCCCTTGCGATCGACGGCGCCTATGAGTTTGTTCAGCTCATCGCGGTGCAGGAGCAGCTTGCGTAGCCGGGTCGCGTCCGGGTGAATATGCGTGGAGGCGGTCGGCAACGGTGAGATATGCGAGCCGATCAGGTAGGCCTCACCATTCTGGATGATGATATAGCTGTCTTTGAGCTGCACATGGCCCGCGCGCAGGGACTTGACCTCCCAGCCCTCGAGCTCCAGGCCCGCTTCAAAGCGGTCTTCGAGCGTGTAGTCGTGGCGGGACTTCTTGTTCAGCGCGATGGTGTTGCTGACGGATTTTTTCTTTTTTGGCTTACCCATGCGCGCATTATATCAGGCTGGCTTGAGCCAGCGGGGGAATTCGCACACAATGTGCCTCATATAAATAAGAATAACCCCGAGGATCCCATGACTTCATCACGCAGCTCTATTCATGGCGAATGGTCATCGCGACTGGCCTTCGTGCTGGCAGCCACCGGCTCAGCGGTCGGCCTGGGTAATATCTGGAAGTTTCCGTATATCACCGGTGAAAATGGCGGCGGCGCCTTTGTGCTGGTGTATCTGCTCTGTATCGCCTGTATTGGCATCCCTATCATGATGGCCGAGGTCATGCTCGGGCGGCGGGGCCGCCAGAGCCCCATTAATACCATGCGGACGCTGGCCAGTGAAATGGGGCAGTCCAGGTACTGGTGTTACCTGGGCTGGCTCGGGATGCTGGCCGGTTTCCTGATCCTTTCCTATTACAGCGTTATCGCCGGCTGGGCCCTGGCCTATGTGTTCCGCACCGGCAGCGGTGTATTCGTCAATGTCACGGCCGATGGTGCCGCCAGTATCTTTGGCCGATTTATTGCCGACCCGGAAAAACTGCTGGCCTGGCATACCCTGTTTATAGTCATGACCATGTTTGTCGTCTCACGCGGTGTCACTCAAGGGCTGGAAAAGGCCGTGCGCTTGCTTATGCCGGCACTGTTTGTGTTGCTCATCATCCTCGTCGGCTATGCCATGAACTTGGGGGAGTTCAGCCAGGGCATTCATTTCCTGTTTGATTTTGATTTTTCCAGACTCACTGCGGACAGCGTCTTGACGGCGATGGGGCATGCCTTCTTTACCCTGAGCCTGGGTATGGGTGCCATCATGATTTATGGCTCTTATTTGCCGAAAGATGCCTCGATCGCCAAGACCTCGATTACGGTTGCCTTGATGGATACGGTGGTCGCCTTGCTGGCCGGTATGGCCATCTTCCCGCTGGTGTTTGCAAATGCCCTGGAACCGGGCGCCGGCCCCGGGCTGATCTTCCAGACCTTGCCGATCGTCTTCGGGCATATGCCGGCGGGCACCTTTTTTGGCACCCTGTTTTTTATTCTGCTGGTGTTTGCGGCCTGGACCTCGGCCATTTCATTGATTGAGCCGACGGTGGCGTGGCTGGTGGAAAACCGCGGGCATAGCCGCATTTATGCGGCGACGGTCGCCGGTATTATTACCTGGCTGATGGGGTTATTGACGGTGTTCTCCTTTAATATCGGCGAGGACATCAAACCGCTGGCATTTATTGCGAAATTTGCTGACAGTACCATGTTCGACTTGCTCGATTATCTGACCTCGAACATCATGTTGCCGCTCGGTGGCCTGTTGATGGCCATTTTTGTCGGCTGGTTGATGAAGAAAGAGACCTCGATGGCCGAGCTGGATATCCATGACCACCTGCACGTCGGCTATCGTGTCTGGCTATTCCTGGTTAAATTTATCGCACCGTTGGCCGTGATTATTGTATTCCTCGAGGTAACCGGTATCATCGACGCTCTTGCTAGCCTGTTTTAGTCAACTATGCCCGTTATCAGTAAAAGCGCACTGGTCCCTTATTCCGCCGCCGAAATGTTTGCCCTGGTGAACGATATTCCGGCGTACCCGGATTTCCTGCCCTGGTGCGGGGACAGTGAGATCCTGGCGAGCAACGAGGATGAAATCCGCGCCAAGGTGCAGTTATCCCGCAGCGGTATCAAAAAATCCTTTACGACCTTGAACCGGCTGCAAAAAGACAAGATGATCGAAATGCGCCTTGTCGAAGGCCCGTTTCAGCACCTCGAGGGCTTCTGGCGTTTTGAGCCCCTTAATGACACGGCCTGCAAGGTGATGTTTGATATCGAGTTCGAATTCTCCAGCAAGATCCTGGCGCTGACGGTAGGGCCGGTCTTTAGTCAGATCACGAGCACCCTGGTTGATGCCTTCACAAAACGCGCAGTCGAGATTTATGGAAAACGTTAGCGCGCCCGCAACCGTAAATATTGAAGTCGCCTATGCCTTGCCGCATAAGCAACATCTGATCCCCCTGCAAGTCTGCCTGGGGACGACGATCGCGCAGGCTATCCAGGACTCGGGTATTCTTGAGCTGTTTCCTGACATTGATCTCACGAAAAACAAGGTGGGCATCTTTGGGAAACTGAAGACGCTGGAGACAGAGGTGCATGACGGCGATCGGGTTGAGATCTACCGGCCCCTGATAGCAGACCCGAAAGAGGTGCGTAAACGACGGGCCGCTGAGGGCAAACGTATGCGCAAGGGTGGTGGTGAGGTTAAAGAGGTCAAGGCCACAGATGCGTAGCCGGCAAACGGCTTACTCTTCTTTATCTTTCAGGTATAACACTTCCAGGGTCTTGTCGAAGAAACCTTCATTGCGATCCTGAACCGGCACTTCCACGACCTGGGTCTTTTTCGCGATCTCATCTTCAGTCACCGGCTCCGGGCGAATATCGCCTTCGATGCGAACCAGCTGCTCGTTTTCAAAATGCAACGAGACACGCCTGGTGTCGGTGGGGGCGTGGCCGCTCTTGTGCAAACGATACAGATAATCCCAGCGCGCGGCGTGGAAGGTGTCACTGATCATCGGTGAGCCCATGATGAAGCTCACCTGGCGCTTGCTCATGCCGGGTTCGAGCCGGTTGACCATCCGCTGATTCACAATGTTGCCTTGCTGAATCTCCACCTTATACACGAGGTCGGGGAGCGCGTCAGGCATCGAGACCTCCGGCATGGAAAGATTGGAACAGCCGCTGAGCAGCGCCGAGCTGGCAATAATCGAAATGAGAAGCTTTTGCATTTGAGTCTGGATTACATTATGGTCTGAATTGAACAGATTCTACCGCAAAACCAGCGGCTACGCAGTACTCAAACGGATACTTTATTGTGGAAAGTGCAGATATTAAAAAAGCCGGCCTGAAGGTGACCTTGCCCCGGGTCAAGATCCTCGAAATCATGGAAAATAGCAGCTTGCGTCACCTCAGCGCCGAGGACGTCTACAAGCAGCTGCTCGAAAGCGGCGAAGAGGTTGGCCTGGCCACGGTCTACCGGGTGCTGACCCAGTTCGAGGGCGCGGGCCTCGTTACCCGCCACCATTTCGAGGGCGGGCACTCAGTATTCGAACTGGAGCAGGGCAAGCACCATGACCACATCGTCTGTGTAAAGTGCGGCAAGATCGAAGAATTCGTCGACGAGGTCATCGAACAGCGCCAGCGCGATATCGCCGAACGGGCCGGCTTCGAGATCACCGACCACTGCCTGTATATCTACGGAATCTGTGACAGCTGCAAGTAAGCAGATTGATGATTTATGATGGATGATCGATGAATGACCGTTTTTCGATCATCGATCATCCATCATCAATTCGCTTTGCTGAGCATTTCCTTCGCATGCGCTAAAGTTTGTTCCGTAATTTCCACCCCACCCAGCATACGTGCGATCTCCTGGCCGCGTGCCGTTTCATCCAGTGCCTGGATATGGGTGCCGGTCTGAGCCTTGCCGCGGGTCTTGCTGACCTGTAGATGGTGATGGGCCTGCGATGCGACCTGGGGCAGGTGGGTGACGCACAGGACCTGGCGGTTATCGGCCAGGCTGCGCAGGCGGTTGCCGACGATTTCGGCAACGCCGCCGCCGATGCCGACATCAACCTCATCAAAGATAAGCGTGGGAATGCGCACGTTGTTGGCGAGCACGACCTGGATAGCGAGGCTGATGCGTGACAGTTCTCCACCCGAGGCCACCTTGTTCAGGGGCCTCAGTGCCTGCCCCGGGTTGGCGCTGACCATGAATTCGACCTTCTCCATGCCCTCGGCTGAAGGCACGGCCTGATCGCGGGCATGCAGGACGATATCGAAGTGGCCACCGGGCATGCCGAGTTCCTGCATATGCCCGGTCACCTGTTTGGCCAGTGTGCGGGCGTGCTTGCGACGGCTCTTGCCGAGTTTGTCAGCCAGTTGGCTGTAGGCAGTAAAGTGTTTGCCGATCTCGGTCTGCAAACCTTCAAGGCGAGTCTCGGCATGCTGCAGGCTATCGAGTTCATTGCTCAGTTCATCGAGCTGGTGCAGCAGTTCCCCGGGTTTAACGTGATGCTTGCGGGCCAGGTCGAGAAAAGACCCCAGGCGCGAGTCGATCTCGCTTAGCCGTGCCGGGTCAGCATCGAGACTGTCCAGGTAATGACGCAGTTCCTTGCTGGCGTCTTCTACATTGGTGAGCGCGCTGTTCAGGCTATCTGCTATGTCACCCAGTCGGCCATCCATCTCGCGCAGGCCATCGAGTTCACTGACGGCGCGTGACAGCAGGGCGGTGGCCGATATTTGCTCATTGTCATCGAGGGCCTCAATGTGCCGGTGCGCGGTATCTTGCAGACGGCTGACGTTGGCCAGGCGGACATGCTCCTGTTCCAGTTCGGCGTGTTCATCCTCTTGCGGGGCCAGGGTTTCGAGTTCCTGCACCTGGTAGCGTAAAAAGTCGAGGCGCGTATCGCGATCACTGGCGGCCTGACGCAGGCGTTCGTATTCGTCATTGGCTTCATTCCAGGTTTTGTAGGCACAGGCCAGTTGCTTGAGCAGGCTGCCGTGTTGCGCATAATCATCGAGTAGTTCACGTTGCGCATGCACGCGCATCAGCGACTGGTGTTCGTGCTGGCCGTGAATGTCGACGAGCATTTCACCCAGCGCACGCAAGGACTGGATGGGGACCGGCGTGCCATTGATAAAGCCCCTGGAGCGGCCTTCGGCGGCGATAGTGCGGCGAATCAGACACTGGCTGTCATCGTCCAGTTCATTTTCCTCCAGCCAGGCCTGTGCCTCGGGCAGGTCGGCCAGTTCAAAGTTGGCAATGATCTCGGCACGCTTGCAACCCTGGCGGACCACATCGGCATCAGCGCGGTCGCCAAGCGCGAGCCCAAGCGCATCGATGAGGATGGACTTACCGGCACCGGTTTCACCGGTGAGCACGCTCATGCCCGTATGCAGGTCGAGATCAAGTTCATCAATGATGGCAAAATCGCGAATATGAATATGATTTAACATCGGTGGCTCTACTTAAAAAACGGCCCGCTACAGGCGGTGAGCCCAGTGCAGCTTGGCCCGGAGAATCTCGTAATAGTTATAATCGGCCGGGTGAATCAGGTGCACGGGGGTTTTCTTTTTCGTGATGCGTACGCAGTCACCAATGCCGAGCTCAACGTTGAGCTGGCCATCACAGGTCACGAGGGCGTCGCCGTGATTGTTGTCGCTAATCCGGATCTCGATATCACTGTTAGCGTCGATCACGATGGGGCGCTGGCTCATGGTGTGCGGACAAATGGGCACCAGCACCATGGCATCAAGTTCCGGGTGCAGGATAGGTCCACCACCGGACAGGGCGTAGGCGGTCGAACCGGTCGGTGTCGAGACGATCAGGCCATCGGCGCGCTGCGTGTTCACATACTGGCCGTTGATATAGAGGTCGAGCTCGATCATGCGGGCGACATGGCCCTTGTGCACGACAATGTCATTGAAGGCATCACTGTGGGAAATTTCGCCCTCGCCTGATTCGTATTCAAAGCTCCCGTGCAGCAGAGAACGTTCTTCTTCAACGTATTCGCCGTCGAGGATGGCGCCGAGCCGGCCGCGTATCTTCTTGGAGTGGATGTCGGTCAAAAAGCCGAGCCGACCAAGATTGATGCCGAGCAGGGGCACATGGTAGTCATTGAGGGTGCGGGCGGCATTCAGGAAGGTGCCATCGCCACCGACGATAATGACCAGATCGGCGAAGTCGCCAAGCGCTTCACGGTCACCCACCGGGATATCCAGGTGCGGCAGGAGCATGGCAGTGACTTCGTCGAGCAATACCGTGCAGCCACGCTCGATGAGGAAATTATGCAGGTTCTGGATGGTATTGCTGACGCTGTCGTCGCGGAACTTGCCAATAATGCCGATTTTTCTGAATTTGCCCGACACGCGGGACTCCTTTAGGTATGCCTGCTTGGTCTTTGTTCTTATTATATAGAGAACTTGCCACGAACCTTAACC
Organism: Sulfuriflexus sp.; assembly: GCF_032250955.1. Taxonomy (NCBI): domain Bacteria; kingdom Pseudomonadati; phylum Pseudomonadota; class Gammaproteobacteria; order Chromatiales; family Granulosicoccaceae; genus Sulfuriflexus; species Sulfuriflexus sp. The sequence continues at coordinate 7,422 of NZ_JAVVES010000049.1, forward strand.
GAATTTTCGGTTATGGGCCATAGCCGCTGGCCGGATTGATTTGCTTCTGGCACTCTCCTATGATGAGTGCCAGTAATTTTATTGGATGTGACCGGAATTATGGCGAACGTTGGGCCACTGAATGAACGTGCACAACACCTGTTGCGGGTGTTGATCGATCGTTATATTGAGGACGGTAAGCCGATTGGCTCCCGGACCCTGTCGCGTGAGGCGCGCCTCGATCTGAGTCCGGCGACGATACGTAATGTCATGGCCGACCTGGAAGACCTCGGCCTTATCGCCGCCCCGCATACCTCGGCCGGCCGCGTGCCCACGGTGAAGGGCTACCGCTTCTTTGTGGATACCTTGCTCTCCCTGAAGCCGCTGGACAGCCACGAGGTGGATTCGCTGCAGCAACGCCTGAGCGTCGGTAATAACGAGCAGGGCTTGATTGCGTCGGTTTCCGATATGCTTTCCGGCATCACCCACCTGGCCGGGGTCGTGACCATGCCGCGCCGCGAGGCCAATGCCTGGCAACACGTTGAATTTCTGCCGCTCTCCGACAACCGGGTGCTGACCGTGCTCGTGCTGAATGACCAACAGGTGCAGAACAAGATTTTCACTACCGACAAGGCCTATAGCCCGGCCGAGTTGCAACAGGCCGCTAATTACCTTAACCAGACTTTCAGCGGCAAGAGCTTCCAGCAGGTGCGGGATCAGTTACTCAGGGAAATGCAGGATGCCAAGATCCGCATGGATCAGATGATGCTGGCGGCGATGGAGATGGCCGGCAAGGTCTGTGACGAAGACAAGCCCTACGAGGAAGATTATGTGCTGGCCGGCCAGACGAACCTGATTGGCATGGCCGCGCTCTCTGACATGGACAGGCTACGCGAATTGTTCGAGGCCTTTAATGCCAAGCGCGATATCCTGCACATCCTCGATCAGAGCCAGCGGGCCGAGGGGGTGCAGATTTTCATCGGCGAGGAGTCCGGCTACCGGCCACTGGATGAGTGCAGCGTCATTACCTCCCCCTACCAGGTCGATGGCCAGGTTGCCGGCGTCCTCGGGGTGATTGGCCCCACCCGCATGGCCTATGAGCGCGTCATCCCGATTGTCGATATAACGGCAAAATTACTCGGCGCGGCCTTGAATCCCCGTAGCTGAGCCCTTATATCCCCTCCAGCAGTATGCCATCAGCGGAAAAGCCAGCCGCCGGGCCCATTTTTGACGAATTTTGCAGTTTTGGAGCGAGAAACGAATGAGCGATAACGAAAACGCCACCCACGAAGTCGAGCAGGAAGAACCCCTTACCGCCGAGGTCAGCGCTGATGAGACGCCCGAGCAGGATGAAGGCGAGCATGTCCAGCTGCTGGAAGACGCACGGGCCAAGGTTGATGAACACTGGAACCTTTATCTGCGTACCCAGGCCGAACTCGAAAACCTGCGCCGCCGTGCCGAGCGCGACGTGCAAAACGCGCACAAATTCGGCCTCGAGAAGTTTATCAACGAACTCCTGCCGGTCATCGACAGCATGGAAATGGGCATGGCCGCGGCCAATGCCGAAGACGAGACCGTCAAGCCGCTGCTCGAGGGCATGGAGCTGACGCTGAAGATGTTTCAGTCGGTACTGGAGAAGATGGGCGTCAGCGTCGTCAACCCGGAGAACGAGGTCTTCAACCCGGACTTTCACCAGGCCATGAGCATGCAGGAAACCGCCGATGTTGAACCGAACACCGTGCTGGCTGTGATGCAGAAGGGCTATGTCCTGAACGAGCGCCTGGTTCGCCCGGCAATGGTCGTGGTTTCGAAGGCGCCGACCGAATAGCCGCCGGGCAAAGAATTTTACTGGGGAAAGCTTGAAGTTATCGGCATTAACCCCATATCGATAGACATATACACACTTATACAAACTTTTACAGTTTAGAGAATATTTACGGAGATACTGAACATGGGCAAGATTATCGGGATTGACCTGGGCACCACCAACTCTTGTGTGGCCGTGATGGAAGGGAAGAAAGCGCGCGTTATCGAAAACGCCGAAGGTGATCGTACTACGCCATCAGTCGTGGCCTTCGCCGAAGATAAGGAAGTTCTGGTTGGCCAGTCGGCCAAGCGCCAGGCGGTCACCAACCCGGAAAACACACTGTTTGCCGTTAAGCGCCTTATCGGCCGCAAGTTCGAAGACGCCGAGGTGCAGAAAGACATCTCGATGGTGCCATACAAGATCATCAAGGCCGACAACGGCGATGCCTGGGTAGAGGCCCGTGGCAACAAGATGGCGCCGCCGGAAGTGTCTGCCCGCGTCCTCATGAAGATGAAGAAGACCGCCGAAGACTTCCTCGGTGAGCCCGTAACCGAAGCCGTGATCACGGTGCCGGCCTATTTCAACGATTCTCAGCGCCAGGCTACCAAGGACGCCGGTAAGATCGCCGGCCTGGACGTGAAGCGCATTATCAACGAACCCACCGCCGCGGCCCTTGCCTATGGCATGGACAAGAAGCGCGGCGATGCCAAGGTTGCCGTATATGACCTCGGTGGCGGTACTTTCGATATCTCTATTATCGAACTGGCTGATATCGACGGTGAGCAGCAGATCGAAGTACTGTCGACCAACGGTGACACCTTCCTCGGTGGCGAAGACTTTGACCTGCGCCTGATTGATTACCTTGCTGACGAGTTCAAGAAAGACAATGGCGTGGATCTGCACAATGACCCGCTGGCCCTGCAGCGCCTGAAGGAAGCGGCGGAAAAGGCCAAGATCGAGCTGTCTTCTTCCAGCCAGACGGATGTGAACCTGCCGTACATCACCGCCGATGCCACGGGGCCCAAGCACCTGAACATCAAGGTGACCCGTGCCAAGCTGGAATCACTGGTAGATGACCTCATTCAGCGTTCTATCGAACCCTGCAAGATGGCCCTGAAGGATGCGGGGCTGTCGGCAGCGGAAATAGATGATGTCATTCTCGTTGGTGGCCAGACCCGTATGCCGAAGGTCCAGGAAGCCGTGCAGGCATTCTTCGACAAGGAACCACGTCATGACGTGAACCCGGACGAAGCCGTGGCCTTGGGTGCATCTATCCAGGGCGGCGTGCTGGGTGGCCAGGTTACCGATGTGCTCCTGCTGGATGTCACGCCGTTGTCACTGGGTATCGAAACCATGGGCGGCGTAATGACCAAGCTTATCGAGAAGAACACGACTATCCCGACCAAGGCCGGGCAGACCTTCTCGACCGCCGATGACAACCAGACTGCCGTTACTGTGCATGTACTACAGGGTGAACGTGAACAGGCTGCGGCGAACAAGTCGCTGGGTCGTTTTGACCTGGCGGATATTCCACCGGCCCCGCGCGGCACCCCGCAGATCGAAGTCAACTTTGACATCGATGCTAACGGTATCCTCAACGTGTCCGCCAAGGACAAGGCCACTGGCAAGGAACAGTCGATTATCATCAAGGCCTCCAGTGGGCTCTCCGATGAAGAAATCGACCGCATGGTGACGGACGCCGAGGCACATGCCGACGAAGACAAGAAGTTCCATGAAATGGTTACCGCTCGTAATACGGCTGACCAGATGATCCACGCGGTCAGGAAATCGATGGAAGAACTTGGCGAGGACAAGCTGGAAGAAGGCGAGAAAGACACTGTCGAAGCCGCTATCAAGGATCTCGAAGAAGCCATGAAGGGCGATGACAAGGATGATATCGAGGCCAAGACCAAGGTACTGACCGAGGCCTCTGGCAAGATGACGGAACGCATGTACGCCGAGCAGCAGGGCGCAGGTGATGCCGGCAGTGCCGATGCCCAGTCTGACAGTAGCAACGATGACGTGGTCGACGCTGAATTCGAAGAAGTCGACGACGACAAGAAAAAATAAGGCTCCCCGCAGGTGAGGGGGCCATGCCAAGCTCCAGGAACCGGTCATTTCACGATGACCCGGCACCTGGGGCTTTCGCATGTATATTAATGATTCCAGAAAGACCTGATTAAAGCGATCAGATGGATGAGGGCAAGACGCATCGTGATGAAAAAGCGGAGTTTACAGACACTCACTGCGCATTTTGAATCGTTGCGAACAACGCCGGCGCCATCTCAGCGTGTTAATCAGGGTTTTCTTACTTTACGGCTGATTGTATATGTCTAAACGTGATTACTACGAAGTCCTCGGTGTGGCCAAGAATGCCAGCGAAGCGGAGCTGAAAAAGGCTTACCGTCGGCTGGCGATGAAACATCACCCGGATCGTAACCCCGATAACAAGGAGTCTGAAAATAAATTCAAGGAAGCCAAAGAGGCCTATGAGACCCTGACGGATCCGCAAAAACGCGCCGCCTATGACCAGTTTGGTCATGCCGGCGTTGACTCCTCCATGGGCGGTGGCGCTGGCTACGCCGGTGGCGGGGCCAGCTTTAGTGATATCTTCAGTGACATCTTCGGCGGTGGTTTTGGCGGCGCTGGTGGTGGCGGGCCGCAGCGTTACCGTGGTGCCGACTTGCGTTACAACCTCAACCTGAGCCTGGAAGATGCCGTAAATGGCACGACGGTCAAGATTCGTGTGCCGACCATGGTCAAGTGTGAGCCGTGTAAGGGTACGGGTGCGAAGCCGGGCACAAGCCCGGAAACCTGCACGACCTGTGCCGGCCATGGGCAGGTCCGCATGCAGCAAGGCTTCTTCTCCGTGCAGCAGACCTGTCCGGACTGCCACGGGACTGGCCAACGGATCAAGGACCCGTGCACGAGCTGTCATGGCCAGGGCCGTGTACAGGAAAACAAGACCCTGTCGGTCAAGGTCCCGGCCGGTGTCGATAACGGCGATCGCATCCGCCTGTCGGGTGAGGGCGAGGCTGGCGAACATGGCGGCCCACCGGGTGATTTGTACGTGCAGATGTCAATCAAGCCGCACGAGATATTTGAGCGTCAGGACAATAATCTAATCTGTGAAGTCCCGATCGATATGGTCACGGCTACCCTCGGTGGCGAAATTGATGTGCCGACCCTGACCGGACGCGTGAAGCTGAAGATCCCGGCCGGTTCCCAGGGCGGCAAGGTATTTCGTCTGCGTGGCAAAGGCGTGAAACCGGTACGTGGTGGACCTGTCGGCGACCTGCTTTGTGCTATCGCCGTAGAAATTCCCGTGAAGCTGACCAGTAAGCAGGAAGACCTGCTGCGCCAGTTCGGTGACTCGTTGAAAGGCAATGGCAAGCACAGCCCGAAAACCGCTTCCTGGCTGGGTGGCGTGAAGAAATTCTTCGACGATATGAAGTTTTAAAAAAAAAATTGATGATTGATGATTTAGGATTGATGATCGGTTACATTCCTCAATCATCATTTCGGGGAATAACATGACACGTATCGCAATTACCGGGGCCGCCGGCCGTATGGGCCGGGCGTTGATCGAAGCCGGGCAGATGGCCGATGGCGTCGAAGTGACGGCGGCTATCGAGCGTAGCGGCAGTTCTGTGATCGGTGCCGATGCCGGTGAACTCGCCGGTATTGGTGCATCGGGTGTGCGCGTGGGGGACGATCTTGCCGCCGTCACGAACGATTTCGATGTCTTTATCGATTTTACCCGTCCCGATGTCACTCTCGAGAATATCAAGGTCTGTCGCGCCGCGGGTAAGCGCATGGTGATAGGCACCACCGGTTTTGATGAGGCCGGCAAGGCCGCCATCGCCGCCGCCGCCACGGACATTGCTATCGTTTTCGCCCCGAACATGAGCGTCGGCGTGAATCTGTGTTTCAAATTACTTGATCTGGCCGCACGGGTAATGGGGGACGAGGTCGATATTGAGGTCATCGAGGCCCACCATCGCCACAAGATCGATGCCCCGTCCGGTACTGCGCTACGTATGGGTGAAGTGGTGGCCGCGGCCCTGGGCCGGGACCTGAACAAATGTGCCGTATACGGCCGCGAGGGCCAGACGGGCGAACGTGACCGTCAGACTATCGGTTTTGAGACCATTCGTGCCGGCGATATCGTCGGTGATCATACGGTCATGTTTGCCGATATCGGCGAGCGCATCGAGATCACCCACAAGGCCTCCAGCCGCATGACCTTTGCCAATGGTGCCGTGCGTGCCTCGAAATGGCTAATGGACAGGGACAGTGGGCTGTTTGATATGCAAGATGTGCTCGGTTTGCGATGAAAAACTGCCTCCTGCATCTTTCGCAAAAGCGGTGGTTGCGGTAGAATACGAACCCGGTCGGACTGTCCGTCTGACCTTGTTTGACCAATCTTTTTTTCAGGCGGGAGGCTTCTTACAGAGTCCTCCCGCTTCGTATATCTGAGGACGGAGGTTCTGTGCGCCAGCCCGCTTTATTGGCACTTGAAGACGGCAGCCTGTTTTATGGCGAGTCGATTGGTATTGAAGGGCAGACCACGGGCGAGGTAGTGTTTAATACCTCGATGACCGGTTATCAGGAAATCCTGACCGATCCTTCGTATACCCGCCAAATTGTCACCCTGACAGCTTCCCATATCGGTAATACCGGCACGAACAGCGAAGACATGGAGTCCGCTTCCGTCCAGGCTGCCGGCCTGGTGATTCGTGACCTGCCGCTGCTGCATAGCAGCTGGCGCGCGGAGCAAGCCCTGGATGACTATCTTGTGGCGAACCAGGTCGTGGCGATTGCAGGCATAGATACCCGTCGCCTGACCCGCATCCTGCGCGAGAAGGGCGCGCAGGGTGGCTGCATCGTTGCCGGTAACAATATAGACGAACAGGCCGCCATCGAGGCCGCCAGGGCCTTCCCCGGTCTAAAGGGCATGGATCTGGCCAAAGTGGTTTCCACGCAGCAGACCTATACCTGGCAGCAAAATGTGTGGTCACTTGAAGACGGTCATCTCGATGTCGATGCCGCCGCCCAGCCGTACCATGTCGTCGCCTTCGACTACGGCGTCAAGCACAACATCTTGCGCATGCTCGCGCAGCGCGGCTGCCGCCTGACCGTGGTGCCGGCACAGACCCCGGCCGCCGAGGTACTGGCCCTGCAGCCGGACGGCATTTTTCTTGCCAATGGCCCGGGCGACCCGGAGCCGTGCGATTACGCGATTACCGCTATCAGTGAATTACTTGAAACCAGTATCCCGGTATTTGGTATTTGCCTTGGCCACCAGTTACTGGCGCTGGCCTCGGGCGCGAAGACCGTGAAGATGAAGTTCGGTCACCACGGTGCCAACCACCCGGTGCAGGATATCGACACCGGCGTGGTCATGATCACGAGCCAGAACCATGGTTTTGCCGTTGCCGAAGACACCTTGCCGGCTAACCTGCGCGCCACGCACCGTTCGTTGTTCGATGGTTCGCTGCAGGGTATTCATCGCACCGACAAGCCGGCCTTCAGTTTTCAGGGTCACCCCGAGGCCAGCCCGGGACCGCATGATGTCGCGCCACTGTTTGATTACTTTATAGATTTGATGAAAGCCGGATAAATTATCGGCACAGGATTAACAGGATTTAAATAAAACACCGTCACTCCGGCGCGACCAGAACGAAGTTCAGGCCTGCATCCAGAGATTAAAAACATGAACACTGGCATCATAGAACCTCTGCGAGGTTCATTATGAATACCCCACCCTTTGGGTCTGGGCATTCGCCAGTGTGACGAAAATTAAATAGACAGGCTTAACGAGATAAACATAAATGCGGCAGACATCAGTCATCATGTTAATCCTGTAAATCCTGTCTAATTTGTTTTTTGATTTAAAGAGCACATATGCCAAAGCGTACAGACATAAAAAGCATTCTTATCATTGGTGCCGGGCCGATCGTTATCGGTCAGGCCTGTGAGTTTGATTATTCGGGGGCCCAGGCCTGCAAGGCCCTGCGCGAGGAAGGCTATCGTGTCATCCTGGTAAACTCGAACCCGGCCACCATCATGACTGACCCGGAAACCGCCGATGCGATTTATATCGAGCCGATCCTCTGGCAGTCGGTGGAACGGATTATCGAAAAGGAACGTCCGGATGTATTGCTGCCGACCATGGGCGGCCAGACCGCGCTGAACTGTGCGCTCGACCTGGTGCGCGAAGGTGTGCTGGAAAAATACGGCGTGGAAATGGTGGGCGCTTCGCGCGAGGCCATTGACAAGGCCGAAGACCGCGATCAGTTCCGGCATGCCATGCGCAAGATCGGCCTCGACATGCCAAACTCGGCCATTGCCCACAGCCTCGAAGAGGCACTGCAGGTGCAGGCCACGATAGGTTTCCCGACCATCATTCGGCCGTCCTTCACCATGGGCGGCAGCGGCGGGGGTATCGCCTATAACAAGGAAGAGTTTCTCGAGATATGTGAACGCGGCCTCGACCTGTCACCGACCAATGAACTGCTGATCGAAGAATCCATCCTCGGCTGGAAAGAATACGAGATGGAAGTGGTGCGTGACCACAAGGACAACTGCATCATCATCTGCTCGATTGAAAACCTTGACCCGATGGGCGTGCACACGGGTGATTCGATCACGATCGCGCCGGCCTTGACCCTGACAGACAAGGAATACCAGATCATGCGAGATGCCTCGCTGGCCGTGCTGCGCGAGATCGGTGTGGATACCGGTGGTTCCAACGTCCAGTTTGCGATCAATCCGGAAAACGGCCGCATGATCATCATCGAGATGAACCCGCGCGTCTCGCGTTCCTCGGCGCTGGCCTCGAAGGCCACCGGTTTTCCAATCGCCAAGGTCGCGGCCAAGCTGGCTGTCGGTTACACACTTGATGAACTGCAGAACGAGATCACCGGTGGTGCCACGCCGGCCTCGTTCGAGCCGAGTATCGATTACATCGTTACCAAGATCCCGCGTTTCACCTTCGAGAAATTCCCGGAGGCTGATGACCGCCTGACCACGCAGATGAAATCGGTTGGTGAAGTCATGGCGATTGGCCGCACCTTCCAGGAATCCCTGCAAAAAGCCCTGCGCGGGCTGGAAATCGGTACCGATGGTCTGAACGAGATGGTCGACCTCGACGACGAGGATGCCATCAAGCGCATCAAGGCCGAGATGGGCACACCACGCGCAGATCGCCTCTGGTATGTAGGCGATGCCTTCCGTGCAGGCATGACAATCGAGGAAGTGCATGCTGTCTGCAAGATCGACCCATGGTTCCTCGCCCAGATTGAAGACATCATCAAGACCGAACAGTCGCTGAGAGGCGGTGATCACAAGGCACTCGATCACGGTGCCATGTATGCACTCAAGCGCAAGGGTTTTGCCGACAGCCGCCTGGCCACGTTGATGGCGACCTCGGAAGATGAATTGCGTGCGCACCGGCACGGCCTGAATGTGCGCCCGGTCTACAAGCGCGTCGATACCTGTGCCGCTGAATTTGCCACCAGCACAGCCTACCTGTATTCCACCTATGAAGAAGAGTGCGAGGCCGAGCCGACAGGCAATGAAAAAATCATGGTGCTGGGCGGTGGCCCGAACCGCATCGGTCAGGGTATCGAGTTTGATTACTGCTGTGTGCATGCCGCCTTTGCCATGCGCGATTCCGGTTATGAAACCATCATGGTCAATTGTAACCCGGAAACCGTTTCCACCGACTACGATACCTCGGACCGCCTGTACTTTGAACCACTAACGCTTGAAGACGTGCTCGAGATCATCCACAAGGAAAACCCGAAGGGTGTGATCGTGCAGTACGGTGGTCAGACGCCACTGAAACTGGCACGGCCTCTCGAGGCGGCCGGTGCACCGATTATCGGTACCACTCCGGATGCGATCGACCGCGCCGAAGACCGCGAGCGTTTCCAGCAGATGATCGACAAGCTCGGCCTGCGTCAGCCACCGAACCGGACTGCCCGCGAACCGGAACAGGCCGTGAAACTGGCCGAAGAGATCGGTTACCCGCTGGTGGTGCGTCCATCCTATGTACTGGGTGGCCGGGCGATGGAAATCGTTTACGATGAGGAAGAACTGCGTCGTTACATGACCGAGGCCATGCAGGTCTCTAATGAATCCCCGGTTTTGCTGGACCGCTTCCTTGATGATGCGGTTGAACTGGATGTTGACGCCATATGTGACGGCAAGGATGTCGTGATCGGTGGCATCATGCAGCACATCGAACAGGCCGGCGTACACTCGGGTGACTCGGCCTGTTCGTTACCGCCCTATAACCTGCCTGAAAGCATCACTGAACAGGTGCGCCAGCAGATCCGTGAGATGGCACTGGAACTCGGCGTGGTCGGCCTGATGAATACCCAGTTTGCTATCCAGGGTGACGATGTTTATATCCTTGAGGTGAACCCGCGGGCCTCGCGTACCGTGCCGTTTGTCTCCAAGGCCACCGGTCGTTCGCTCGCCAAGATTGCCGCGCGCTGCATGGTCGGTCAGAGCCTGGCCGAGCAGGGCGTGGTGGGTGAAATCGTGCCGCCATATTATTCCGTCAAGGAAGCCGTTTTCCCCTTCGTGAAATTCCCGGGGGTGGACCCGATCCTCGGCCCGGAGATGAAGTCTACCGGTGAAGTAATGGGTGTTGGCCGTACCTTCGGTGAGGCATTTGCCAAGGCCTCGCTCGGTGCGGGTGTCATTCTGCCGGGTAAAGGTATGGCCTTTATCAGTGTGCGTGATGCCGACAAGCAAGCCGTTGTTGAAGTCGCACGGGAACTTGCCGAACTCGGCTTTACATTGACCGGAACAGGTCGTACCGTTGAAGTTATTCAAGCCGCTGGTCTCGACTGCGAGCGGGTTAACAAGGTCAGCCAGGGGCGTCCGCATATCGTCGATATGATCAAGAATGATCAGATCGCCATTATTGTGAACACCACCGAAGGTCGCCAGGCGATTGCCGACTCGTTTACGATTCGGCGCGAGGCCCTGATGCATAAGGTGACTTATGCGACGACCATCGCCGGTGCGCATGCACTCTGTCAGGGACTGAAATACGAGTGCAAGGGCGAAGTGAATCGCCTGCAAACATTACATGAGGAGCTGAAGGCATGAGTAACAAGGTTCCACTAACCATTGATGGGGCAGAAAAGCTGCGCAAGGAACTGCATCAGCTGAAGACCGTTGATCGTCCGCGCATTATCAAGGCCATTGCCGAGGCCCGTGAACACGGTGATCTGAAAGAGAATGCCGAATATCACGCCGCCCGTGAACAGCAGAGTTTTGCCGAAGGCCGCATTGCCGATATCGAGGCCAAGCTCTCGAATGCCGAGATCATCGACGTCACCAAGCTCAACGCCGGCGGCAAAATCATCTTCGGCACGACAGTTGTATTGAGCAATGTTGAAACGGGTGAAGAAGTCACCTATCGCATTGTTGGTGAAGACGAGGCCGACATCAAGCAAGGCCTGATCTCGGTAGGATCGCCGATTGCGCGCGCCCTGATCGGCAAGGAAATTGATGATGTCGCGGTGGTGCAAACACCCGGCGGCACGGTCGAGTACGAAATCCTCGACGTTAAATACATCTAAAAAGATATTGATGAACTCTTGGCTCAAAAAATCCTTCGGGTTTATTATGAGTACCCAAACCTTCGTACCGAAGGTTCTGGGCAATTGATGATTGATGAATGCCAAAAATCATCAATCATCAATCATCAATCATCAATCATCAATCATCAATCATAAAGGGCTCGCCACTGATATGAAATTCTTCTCCTATAGTGAACGAGCCCTTTTAACCATCTGGATCGGCGGCATGTGGGCAGTTGGCTACATCGTCGCACCGATACTCTTCAACACCCTTGATGACCGCCAGCTGGCCGGCATGCTCGCCGGGCAGACCTTCACAGCCATGAGCTACGTTGGCCTCGTCTGTGGCGGGCTGCTGTTAATCGGCGGCGCCTACAGCCGTGGCTGGAAACACTGGCGGCACGGCGTCTTGTTACTGATGCTGGTTATCGTCTGTATCGGGCAGTTTGTCCTGCAACCGATGATGGCCGAACTAAAGGCGCAGGGGCTGGTAGAAGGCTCCAAAGCCGCCGTGACCTTTGGCAAGCTGCATGGCGTGGCATCGATCCTGTTTCTGATTAACAGCCTGGCGGGGTTGTTACTGGTGGTATCTCCGCCGACTAGAGATTGATGAGCCATACTGGCTGAATGCTTGTCGTAAAATACATCAACCGTCAATTTTTCTGTTCCTGCCCCGCAGGATCCTGACTGCAAAAAACCGAGGTCAAGCGGGCCGGCATCGGTTGCTTCCTGTTCTTACTTCCGTAAGTTGAATGCAATGGGTACGGCCAGTTCCCAGCGACTTATCCCCAGTTCAGCGGGCAGGGGTATCATGGGGCTCACGCGGGTAACGGTCTTGATAGCGGCCTTGTCAAGGCTCGGGTGGCCGGAAGAACGGCTTACCCGGATGCTGGATATCTCGCCGGCTTGTCCGATGACAAAGGAAACGAGTACCTCGCCCTCTTCATGCCTGCGCCGCGCCTGGTAGGGATAATGCTTCTTTCTGTGTATGCGCGCGAGCAGCCTCTTGAGGTAGCGCCGTTTCAGGCTTGCCTGTTGCAAGCTCGATGCTGGCGCTTGTAAAGTTTCCTGCTTGATGGCGGGCGCCATGCCCGCAGTTCTGGCGGGCTCGGGCCCCGGCATGCTTTCGCCGTTGTTCGTAGTCACAGTCCGGGAGTGAACAACGGGTTCAGTGACCGGTGCAATCGGAGCCAGAGGTTTTGGTCTGTGTTTTGGTTCAGGCCGCGGGGGGGCGGCTTTTGTTATGGGCTTTTCAGGCTCAACCTTTGCGGGTGTTGTCGGCATGGGTTCCGGTACAGGCGCGGGACTGGCGGCTGTCTCGAACATGGCGAGCGTCAGGGACAGGGGGCCATCTTCATTATTCTGCTCTGAGGAATGATCAACCTGCGTAACAAAGGCAGTGGTCACGGCAAGGTGTAACAGGCCAGAGAGCAGAAAACCGGTGCTGCGACCGCCGGCGATCAACCGCCTGCCTTGTGGGTGATAATGGCAAGCTTGTCCATGCCTTTCGCCTTGAGCACATCGATCACAATAATAAAATCTTCAAATCTTGCGCGCTTGTCCACACGCAGCCTGACGGGTGTGTCTGCGGCCATGGCTTTAATGTGTTCCGCGAGTCTGGTGGGGCGGACGGGTGTACCGTCAACATAGATGCCGCCGGCTTTATCAATACTTATCTCGAGTGCCTTGGTCGTGGAGACGGCAGCAGCCGTGCCCGCCTCCGGCAGGCGCAGCGGGATCTTGCCCTGGGCGAGAAAGGTCGAGGTGGTCAGGACGATGGCCAGCAGGACCAGCATGATGTCGATGAAGGGGATCACATTCATCACCGCCAGCGGTTTCATGTGCGATTTTTTATGCTTTGCCAGTGCGCGGTCAGGACATCGGTGCGTCTGACCAGTGCGTTGTAAAACAACGTCGCCGGAATGGCCACGGCCAGGCCGGCCGCCGTGGCCTTGAGGGCCAGGGCGAGACCCAGCATGACCGTGGCAGCCGACAATTCGGCTGCTTGTGCAAGGTCGTGGAAGGTGACGAGGATGCCGAGGACCGTCCCGAGCAAACCGATATACGGCGCGTTGGCGGCAATCGAGGCGACGATGGTGAGGTGGCGGGTCAATGCAACGTAGAGCGTATGTTGATCATCAAACCGGTGCACCTCGACACGGGAAAAGAATACGTAGCGTTCAATCGTATAGGCCAGCATGAGAAAACTCATCAGGCCGAGCACGCCGAATACCGCGATATCCAGGTATTGTTTCAGTAATTCCATTCACTGCTGTCCCGTTAACATAAGCCTGACAAGCAGTAAGCTTCGAGAAAATAAGGTAACCAGGTTGATTGATGCG
>NZ_JAVVES010000004.1:0-69674 GCF_032250955.1 Sulfuriflexus sp.
CATTCGCCTAAGCTGTCAAACTACGACAGCCAAGGCGCTGGTTATCCCTGAGGGAGAAGGAATCACACTTCAGGAAGAAGGAATTCCATTTCATGCAGCAACACCTCCACCTCACTCACACTCACCCTCTCCATCGGCTTGCCATCAACCGGCGATAACGGTGCCTGTCGCTGCCCGGTTACAGGAAAGACGACAATATCGATCGGCACATCACCCGCAACAAAGCTATAGGCGGTAAACTGTTCATAGTGATCTCTGCTAACGCGAAAACGCTTTTCGCGCTGTTCGTGCGGGATCTTGTGCCGACTCAAAAAGTGGCTGACCGCTTCAGGGGTATCGGCAAATACATGCAGGTTAACATCAGAGTGTTCGCCGGCGGTGCCACGCAATACCGAGCCCACCAGGCGCGGATGAAATTCCTGTAACAGGCCCATGGCCTTGATGGCGGTATGTCTGAGTACCTGTAGACGCTGCGGCTGGGCCCGGGATTTAAAGATGCGCTGGTATTCAAAGATCGCTTCTTCGACCTCGGTATTGCGCGGCATGACATGCCGATCACTAATGCCGATAGCCTCTGCGGCCTTTTGCTTGGCCGAGTAAAAGTCCTTGATGCCGTGCTCGACCATCAGGCGCGCTGCATCCTGCGCGATACGCTGGCGTGTTTGTGAATCACGACGGGGCGGGTTGCGGCCCATGCTGAAGGCCCTCTTTCAGGTTATTCTTCTAACAACATTTATATCAGCAATGCTGCTGTCAGAATAGTTGTTCCGGGATGGCTGGCTGTTTGACCTCGGTGCCGGCGTCGGCAGTCCCACCTGCCTCGACCGTTTTCTTTGGCACCGATTCGGTACGGAAGGTCTCAAAGATAGCATTGCTTTGGCCCTCTGCGGCAAGCAGACCCGTTTCCGGATCCAGCCTGACAGTAACCAGACCAGGCGGCATTTCAAAGTCTTCTTCCGGCATGCCCTTCGTGGCATTTTCCATGAAATAAATCCACATCGGCAGCGCGGCACTGGCACCGGTTTCGCGTCTGCCCAGGGGCGTGTGCCTGTCAAAACCAATCCAGGCAGTGGTGACCAGTGCATTATTGAAACCGGAGAACCAGGCATCTTTTTGATCGTTGGTGGTGCCCGTTTTACCCGCCAGGTCCCGACGGCCGATACGCAATGCCCGGCGACCGGTACCCAGTTGAATAACATCGCGCAGGATGGTCCGCATAATGTAATTGACCTGTTCGCTCATCACACGTGGGGCATATCGTGGTGTTCGTTCTTCGCCGGTCGGCCCAGGCAGATCGGGCCCGGTCGTCGCTGTTACATCGGCGCTGGCCTCCACAGCAATCGGGTCTGGTGCGACCTCAGTTTCAGGTTGCTGCTCACAGTCGCGACAGACACGCAATGGTTCATGCCGATAGATAACATTACCTTCACTGTCTTCAATACGGTCAATAAAGTACGGTTCCACCCGGTAGCCACCGTTAGCCAGCACCGCATAGGAAGTAGCTACCTCCAGCGGCGTCAGCGAGGCACTGCCGAGGGCAAGAGATAAATCCCTTGGTAGCCTGGTGCTATCCAGACCCAGTTGTTCCAGGTAGCTGATCGCCTTGTTGATACCCATGGCGCGCAGCAAGCGGATGGAAACCAGGTTGCGTGACTTGGTCAAGGCAACACGCAATCGTGTCGGTCCATGGAACTTGCCGCTGTAGTTTTCCGGTCGCCAGGTATTTTCCAGCCCGGCATCCTCAAACACGACCGGCGCATCATTAATCAGGCTCGCAGCCGTAAAGCCGTTTTCCAGTGCCGCTGCATAAATAAACGGCTTGATATTGGAGCCAGGCTGGCGGCGTGCCTGTATCGCACGATTGAATTTACTCTGGTAATAGTCATAACCACCGATCAGCGCCTGCACCGCACCGTCTTCCGGCCCGAGGCTGATCAGGGCGCCCTCGACTTCAGGAAGTTGCGCTAACTGCCAGGCGCCGCTCTCGTCCTGGTTGACCCTTATCAGGTCGCCCCGGCGGAGAATATCCGCTGCATATTTTGGCTGGGGGCCACGTCCGTTTTCATCCTTGAAGGCGCGTGCCCACTTCAGGCCATCCCATTCAATACGTACGATGTCACCATTGCCGGTCATTGCACTCACGGCCTGATCCTCGAGATGCATGACCAGGGCCGGGGCCAGGCCAGCAACAACGCGGTGCTTGTTCAGCGTGGCCCGCAGCGGCTCCTGCAGTTCTGCGGAGAGCTCCGGGAGCTCAACAGCAACGGCCGTCTCTCCCTTGGGACGATTCAGTGCCGGGGCCTCGATGGCGATGGCGGGCAGGGCAGCCAGCAGCGCCGGCCCGAATTCAACATGCCCTTCCGCGCCACGGTAACCATGTCGACGATCATATTCGAGCAGGTTGCGCTGGACGGCCTGGTAGGCATATCGCTGCAGGCGTGTATCCAGCGTCGTGTAAACATTATAACCGGAGGTATAGACCTCCTCACCGTAACGCTCGATCATCTCTGCACGTACCATCTCGGCCACGTAGGGGGCGGACAGTTCGATATCCTGACCATGCAGACTGGCGTTATCTGCGGTAGCCACGGCCTGCTCAAAGGTCGGCTTATCGATGAACCCCAGTTCCTGCATACGGCCGAGGATGTAGTCACGACGCAGGGTTGCTCGGCGGATATTGACGATGGGGTTGTAGCGCGAGGGCGCCTTGGGCAGGCCCGCGATCATGGCCATCTGCCAGACACTTAACTCATTGATATCCTTGCCATAATAAACCTGTGCCGCAGCGGCCACGCCGTAGGAACGGTGGCCGAGGTAGATCTTGTTGACATACAGCTCGAGGATTTCCTGCTTGCTCAGGTGCCGTTCGATCGTCAGGGCAAGGAATATCTCGCTAATCTTGCGCAGGTAGGTCTTCTCCCGGGAGAGGAAAAAGTTGCGCGCCACCTGCATGGTAATCGTGCTCCCGCCCTGGCCCTTCTCACCGGTCTTAATCAGGTGCGCGACCGCGCGCAAAATACCCTGGTAATCGACGCCGGGGTGTTCATAAAAACGATTATCCTCGGCGGCCAGGATAGCCTTGATCATAAGCGCCGGGACATCGTCGTATCGCAGGGGGGCGCGTTTCTTTTCACCAAACTCGGCGATCAAACCGCCATCCCGCGAATGCACGCGCAGGGGAGTCTGCAGATGCACATCCTTGAGTGACTCGATCGATGGCAGATCCGGGGCCAGATAAAGATATGTGCCCGCCGTGGCGACCACGCCAAGCGTGAAGGCACTGAACAGTCCGATCAGGCTAAGGCGAAGGAATTTAAGGAAAAATTTCATGAAATGCGTGTAAGCGATTGATTCCCGGGTTGTGACCCGCGTCAAAGTGTTATTCCGATGGATGGATTATAAAGGTAATCCAAAACATTGCGATACTGGTAAAAGGCATTAATTTACTATTGATAAATACTTGACTCTGGTATTTAATGTAGTTAAACATATAAGTTCGCTAAGCGCACGGATGATAAAAGGAAAATAAAGGTGGCGTTCTCAAGTCTCTTCCAAAAAAAGCAGCCCCCGCTACTGGGGCTCGACATCAGCTCCACGGCCGTCAAGCTGCTGGAATTGAGTCAATCGGGTGGTCGTTACCGCGTGGAAAGCTACGCTGTAGAGCCTCTGCCCCTTAATTCCGTAATTGAAAAGAATATCAGCGATGTTGAGGCCGTCGGTGAGGCCATCAAACGCGCGGTCAAGCGTTCCGGCAGCAAGACGAAAAATGCCGCCGTCGCCGTGGCCGGCTCTGCCGTTATCACCAAGGTGATTTCCATGCCGGCCTCGCTTTCCGATGAGGATATGGCCAGCCAGATTGAGCTCGAGGCCGACCAGTATATCCCTTACCCGCTGGAAGAAGTGAATATCGACTTCGAGATCATTGGCCGCTCCGACAATAATGATGAGCGTGTCGATGTCCTGCTCGCCGCCTCCCGCAGTGAAAACGTCGATGTACGTATTGCTGCCTGCGAGATTGGTGGTCTGAAGGCCGCTATTGTCGATGTTGAGGCCTATGCCATGGAGAATGCCGCCGAGTTACTCGCTGACCAGCTGCCAGAACGCGGTATCGGCAAGACTGTCGCCATTATTGATATTGGCGCGACCATGACCACGCTCAGCGTGCTGCACGACAACAAGATTATTTACACTCGGGAACAGGTATTCGGTGGCAAGCAGCTCACGGAAGAAATTCAGCGCCGCTATGGCCTGTCCTACGAAGAAGCCGGTATGGCCAAGCGCCAGGGTGGTCTGCCGGATAACTACGTGCCGGAAGTCCTTGAACCTTTCAAGGAGGCCATGGCGCAACAAGTCAGTCGCTCACTGCAATTCTTCTTTTCATCAAGCCAGTACAACAGTGTCGATCATATTGTACTGGCAGGTGGGAGTGCCTCGATCTCCGGCGTCGATGAACTGATCGAATCCAAGCTTGGCACCAATACCAGTGTCGCTAATCCGTTTGCGAATATGTCCTTGTCGTCACGGGTCAAGGCGCAGACGCTGAGTAACGATGCGCCGGCGCTGATGATTTCCTGCGGTCTGGCTTTAAGGAGTTTTGACTAATGGCAAGGATTAACCTGTTACCGTGGCGCGACGAACTGCGCAAAGAACGGCAAAAACAATTTCAAACCATTGCTGGCCTGGCAGCCCTCCTGACGCTTGCCATTATTGCGCTCGTCCACATTCGCATGGGTGCCATTATCGATAACCAGCAGTCGCGCAACAATTATCTCGAGAGTGAAATCAAGGTGCTGGACAAGCGCATCAAGGAAATCAAGAATCTCGAAAAGGAAAAGGCCCACCTGCTGGCGCGCATGGATATTATCCAGCAATTGCAGGGTAGCCGCCCACAGGTCGTGCATGTGTTTGACGAACTCGTCACCACCCTGCCGGATGGCGTGTACCTGACCAGCATCAAGAATGCGGGCACAGGCATTACCCTGGATGGCTTTGCCCAGTCCAATGCGCGGGTCTCTTCTTATATGCGTAAAGTCGATAATGCCGACTGGTTATCCGACCCTCGCCTGAATGTAATCGAAACAAAAGATGAAAAGGGTCAGCGCATCAGCAAGTTTGTCCTCAATGTTCGCCAGACGAGTCCTGGTAGCGAAACGACCGGGGAGGACGTTCAATGAATCTGAATGAACTAAATGAACTTGATTTTCAGGACATGGGTAATTGGCCGCTGCCGGCCAAGGTCATGGCGATTGTCTTGCTCTGCGCCTTAATCCTGTTTGCCGGTTACTGGTTCGATACCAAGGACCAACAGGCACAGATTGATCGTCTCGAACAAACAGAACGCAAGCTGAAGCAGGACTTCAGGGTCAATGCCAGCAAGGCCGCCAACCTTGAACTCTACAAGCAGCAAATGGTCGATATGCAACAGTCCTTCGGTGCCATGCTCAAGCAACTGCCGAGTAAAACAGAGGTCGCTGAACTGCTGGTTGATATCTCCCAGACCGGCCTGGCCAGCGGCCTTGAGTTTGAGCTGTTCCAGCCAACCGCCGAGGTGCCCCTCGAATTCTATGCCGAGTTGCCCATTAAACTGCGGGTTACCGGCGACTATCACGAATTCGGTAATTTTGTCAGCGGTGTTGCCGCCCTGCCGCGTATCGTGACCCTGCATGACTTCGTTATTACCCCCGCGAAGGATGGCAAGCTGGTGATGAAAGCCACGGCGAAGACCTATCGTTACCTTGATGAAGAAGAAACACAGGAGGCTGCGAAATGAGCATAACCAGGCATTTCTCACGCGCCCTGTTAGTGACTGCCGTCAGTGCGGCTCTGGTCGCCTGTGACAGCGCCACGCATCAGGACCTGCAAGACTTTGTCGCCACGACCAAGGCGCGGGCTCTGAAAACAACATCGGTCGAGCCTTTACCTGATATCAAGCCTTATGAAACCTATCTCTATAAGGCCGACAGCAAGCGTGACCCGTTCGCGCCGACCCTGGCCATTGACGAGGCTATCGAAACCGCAGACGGCGACGGCATACACCCTGATCCCAATCGTCGTAAGGAAGCCCTGGAGAACTATCCCCTGGATTCGTTACGCATGGTAGGCACCCTGCAACGTGATGACCAGTTATGGGCCATCGTTAATGTGATTAATAACCCGGACAGTGGTATTCACCGGGTTATTACCGGCAACTACATGGGCCAGAACCATGGCCAAATCGTTCGAATCTCTGATGAACAAATTGAACTCGTAGAAATCATTCCGAATGGACTTGGAGGCTGGCGCGAAAGCGAAACCTCTATTGCCCTGAGTGAAGAATGAGGGGACGCACAATGAGTGGAATAAAAAGAAATAATATACACAAACTGTTTACATCACTGGCATCGCTGAGCTGCCTGCTGGTGATGTCGGCATCGGCCTATGCGGCAGCGGCACTGGAGGACATCAGTTACTCCACCCTGCCTGGCAACAAGGTACAGGTAAAGCTTAGTCTCTCCGGCGATGTCGCTGAGCCTATCAGCTTCACCACGGATGACCCGGCACGTATTGCGCTGACCTTCTCCGAGACAACCAGTAACCTGGCGAAAAAGAGCCAGCCTATCGGTATCGGTGTCGCCCGTAGTGTCACGGCGGTTGAAGCCGGCGGCCGCACCCGCGTAGTACTGAACCTGGTGCGCCTGGTGCCTTACAACCTGGAAAAACGGGATAACAGCATTCTGATAACACTTGATACCGGTGGCAGCAGTACCGGCACGGAAGTGGCCACCGCCGCTCGTCAATCCGCTGCCCGCACCGGCGAGACTCATAGCATCAAAAATATCGACTTCCGTCGCGGCAATAAGGGCGAGGGTCGTGTCGTCGTCACCCTTTCCGATCCAAAAGCCATTGTCGACCTGCGCGAAGAAGGTGGCAAAATCATTGCCGACTTCCTCAATGCCGACTTGCCGGAAAGACTCGAGCAGCGCCTGGATGTAGGTGACTTTGCCACCCCGGTTGCCAGCATCGAAACCTTCGAACGCGGCAACAATACCCGCATGATTATCGAACCCGGCATTGCCGAGTACGAACACCTTGCCTATCAGGCAGATAATGTCCTGACCATCGATGTCCGCCAGATCAGCAAAGAGAAGCAGGAGGAGCTGAAAAAGAAGAAGTTTGGCTACGTGGGTGAAAAACTCTCCCTTAACTTCCAGAATATCGAAGTGCGCTCAGTCCTGCAGTTGATCGCTGACTTTACCGGTCTCAACCTGATCACCAGTGACACTGTTCAGGGCAACCTGACCTTGCGTCTGAAAAATGTGCCCTGGGACCAGGCACTGGATATCATTCTCAAGACCAAGGGCCTGTCTATGCGCCGGACCGGCGATGTCATCCTGGTCGCACCGACCGAGGAAATCGCCGCCCGCGAAAAACTCGAACTCGAATCACAGAAGCAAATCGAGGACCTGGCCCCGTTACGTTCCGAGTACATGCAGGTCAACTATGCCAAGGCCAATGACCTCGCAGGGTTATTGAAGTCAACGGATAACTCACTGCTCTCTGAACGCGGCAATGTCACCATTGATGAGCGTACCAATACCCTCCTGGTTCAGGATACCGCGGACAAGCTGGCGGAAATCCGCAGCCTGGTGGAAAAACTCGATATCCCGGTCCGCCAGGTGCTGATCGAATCCCGTATCGTCGTCGCCAACGATGACTTCAGCAAAGACCTCGGGGTTCGCTTCGGTGTGGCCAACCGCAGAAAGGAAACTCTAGGCGAGACTGTTGGCACAAGCAATACTGCCATTGCCGGCAACCTGACCGGTACCACGGACCTCATTAACTTTAATACCCTGACCAATACCGACGGCCTCAATGTCAACCTGCCGGCAGCACCGGTCGATGCCGCGGCCGCTTCATTTGCCCTGGCGATCGCGAAGCTGCCGTTCGGCAGCCTGTTGCAACTGGAGCTCTCGGCCCTGCAACAAGAGGGTCGTGGTGAGGTCATCTCAAACCCGCGCGTGATCACATCCAACCAGAAAGAGGCCTATATCGAACAGGGTACGGAAATTCCATTCCTGGAAGCTAGCTCCAGTGGCGCGGCTACCATCAGTTTCAAAAAAGCCGTGCTGAGTCTTAAGGTGACCCCACAGATCACCCCGGATGACCGTGTTATCATGGACCTGACCGTCACCCAGGATACTATCGGTCAATTCATCGCCCTTGCCGGCTCTTCGGTACCGAGCATCGATACCCAGGAAGTCACCACCCAGGTGCTAGTTGATAACGGTGAAACGGTCGTCCTCGGTGGCGTCTATCGCCGCGAGAAACGCAACGAAAATGACCGGGTACCCTTCTTCGGTGACCTGCCCTATGTGGGCTTCCTGTTCCGTCAGACCAAAGACGTTGATGAAAAACAGGAACTGCTGGTCTTCATCACGCCGAAGATCATCAAGGATGCTCTACAGCTTAATTGATAACTCTTCTCTCTCGCGTCACAATCGGGGTCTGGTAACAGACCCCGTTTTTTTATGAGCAAAGCAAACAATATCTTTCTTGTCGGCCCCATGGGTGCAGGCAAGACCAGTGTCGGCAGGCAACTGGCCAAAACCCTGGCTCGCGAGTTTCTTGATAGTGACAAGGAAATCGAGAGCCGTACCGGTGTGGATATCCCGACTATCTTCGACATCGAGGGCGAGGCCGGCTTTCGCAAGCGCGAGCAACAGATGCTTGATGAACTCACGCAACGCGAGGACATCGTTCTGGCGACCGGTGGCGGCGCCATCCTGAGCAAGGAAAATCGCGAGTGGCTACAGCAGCGTGGTACGGTTATCTATCTCGGTGCCAGTGTTGACCAGCTCTACAAGCGCACTCGCCGGGACCGCAACCGTCCCTTGCTGCAAACCGAAAACCCCCGCCAGCGGATCGCGGATCTGTTGGCAATGCGCGACCCGCTGTACCGCGAAACCGCCGACATCACCCTGGATACCGATGGTCACAACGTACGCTGGGTCGTGGAACAGATTCTTGCGCACCTGCCGGGATGAACTTGCGCAATACATTGATACATAAAACATTATATAATCCATCCAGACTTGAACGGATTAATCCGGGACTATGAAAACACTACAGGTTGAACTCGAAGACCGCAGCTACCCTATCCACATAGGCGAAGGCCTGCTGGACAGGCCCGAACTCGTTATGCCGCATGTGCATGGCAAACAGGTCATGATCGTCACCAACGAGACGATCGCGCCGCTCTATCTGGACAAGGCCCTGCACCTCTTTCAGGATTACGAGACTGCCACCGTCATTCTGCCGGATGGCGAGGAATACAAGAATCTCGAGACCCTCAACCGGGTGTTCACTGCGCTGCTGGAAAAGCATTTTAACCGTCGCTGCACCCTGGTCGCGCTGGGCGGCGGTGTCATTGGCGATATCACCGGTTTTGCCGCGGCCAGTTACCAACGCGGTGTCAATTTCATCCAGATCCCGACGACCCTGCTGGCCCAGGTCGACTCCTCGGTCGGCGGCAAGACCGGTGTCAATCACCCACTGGGCAAAAACATGATCGGGGCCTTCCACCAGCCCCAATGCGTTCTCGCCGACACCCGGACCCTGAACACGCTGGATGATCGTCAGCTTTCCGCCGGCATTGCCGAGGTGATCAAGTACGGGCTTATCAACGACCCGGGGTTTTTTACCTGGCTGGAAACAAACATGCCGGCGCTGCTGCAGCGCAAACCGGAGGCCCTTGCCTATGCCGTCGAGCGTTCATGCGCAGACAAGGCCGCCGTGGTCGCGGCTGATGAACGTGAAGCCGGCATGCGTGCCCTGCTCAACCTCGGGCATACCTTCGGCCATGCCATTGAAACCGCCAGCGGCTATGGCAACTGGTTACACGGTGAAGGCGTCGCTTGTGGCATGTTCATGGCGGCCACCCTGTCATGCCACCAGGGCTGGATTGATGCCGCACAGTTACAGCGCATCAAGGCCCTCATCCAACAGGCCGGCCTGCCGGTACTGCCGCCCGCCAGCATGAGCCTTGCACAATTTCTCGATATCATGGCCGTAGACAAGAAAAACATCGACAAAAAGATACGTCTTATCCTCATGAAAGATCTTGGCCAGTGCTTTATCAGTGACAACTATGACCATGCGCTCTTGCAACAAACCATTGAAGAGATGCTCACCGCATCACAACAGGCCTGACCCATGGATTCACGACTCCTTGCTGATTATGCTGCCCTGGATGCAACGAGCAGAGGCCGTCGCTTTGCCGAGAACGCACCAGCCTATCGAGGGGAGTTCCAGCGTGACCGCGATCGGATTATTCACTCCACGGCCTTTCGCCGCCTCGAATACAAAACCCAGGTATTCGTCAATCACGAAGGTGACCTGTTCCGCACCCGTCTGACACACTCGATCGAGGTCGCCCAGATCGGCCGGACCATTACCCGCTCCCTGCGACTGAACGAAGACCTCACTGAAACTATCGCCCTCGCGCATGACCTCGGCCATACACCGTTCGGGCATGCCGGCCAGGATGCCCTGAACGAATGCATGCGCGAGTATGGCGGCTTCGAGCACAACCTGCAGTCCCTGCGCGTTGTTGATGAGCTCGAAGAGAAATATGCAACCTTCAATGGCCTCAATCTCACCTTTGAATCACGCGAGGGCATCCTCAAACACTGTGCCCTGAAAAACGCACGCGAACTCGGTGATGTCGGCCTGCGTTTTATTAACAAGACCCAACCATCTCTCGAGGCGCAGTTGACCAACCTGGCGGATGAAATAGCCTACAACAGTCACGATATCGATGACGGGCTTCGCTCAGGCCTGATCAGTATCGAACAGCTCCGTGAGGTGGAACTCTTCAATCAACTCTATGAGGATGTCGAGCGTCACCATCCCGACCTTGACGGACGCCGCACCATCTATGAAATCGTACGTCGCCTGATTGGTTGTCAGGTCGTGGATCTGATTGAGACCAGCACTGCAAATATCAACGAGGCCGGGCCGGGTACGATTGATGATGTTCGCGCACATCCCGGGGCGATCATGGCGTACAGCGAGCAGATGCAGCAACACAACCTTGCGCTCAAACGGTTCCTGCGGGAAAACCTCTACCGGCATTACCGTGTCTTGCGTATGAGCGCAAAATCCAGGCGGATCGTTGTTGCCCTGTTTGGCGCCTTCATGGAAGACTCTCAGCTGCTGCCGACCGAACACCGGCAAAAGGCCTTGCAACTCGAGACGGATCACGGCAAGTCAGGCAAGGCCCGGATAATCGCCGACTATATTGCCGGCATGACTGACCGTTATGCGATTGCAGAATATGGCAAGGTCTTTAGACCCGAACAACTCAATCTGAATAGTTAATGCTGACTACCGGGCTACTGATAAAATAATAATGCGCATCTATATGCAGCAACTACCAACAGAAGCAGGGCGCGCACCACGTTTTCTGCACCTGCTTATACAGGAAGACCTGCTTGACGGCTGGAACCTGGTCAAGGAGAGCGGTCAACAGGGCGCGTCGGGTCGGCTGACCAGAACACATTATGACGACATGGCCAGCGCTACCGAAGCCTTACTGCTGGAGAGAGACAAACAACTAAAGCGCGGTTACCGCGTTGTTTTCGTAGAGGGTCAGGGGAACGCATCATGACTGAAGCCGGCAAGCATTTTTCAGGTAACGCATTTACGCCCTATTTGAGCAAGCTTGGCCTGCACACCGAGCCGTTCTCCAACGACGTTCAGGATGAATTCTTTCTGCCTGATCCCCCGCGTATCCAACGCCTCAACATGCTTTACCACCTGGCACAAAACAGTGATCTCTTGCTTATTGTTACGGGCGAGCGCGGCAGTGGCAAGACCAGCCTGCTCCAGCACTTTATCGACATGGGTGATGAAACATGGCGCAGTTGCGTTATTGATGCCAACGCCATGCTGAATCCCGAGCAATTACTCATCCAGATCGCCGAGGGCTTTGGTCTGCCGCAGGACAGTGTCAATTTCGGCAGCGGCCTGGAAATGCTCAAGAAACGCCTCGTTGAAATGAAGCGCAGTGAGCTTATAAGTCTGCTCATTATTGACGATGCCCATGAACTTCCCGCCGCCTCGCTCACCATGCTCATGAAACTGTCGGAGCTGTCAGATGCCAATGAAGGCCTTTTGCGCATCGTCCTGTTCAGCGAACCCCGCTTAATCGAGCTGCTCAATGCGACGGCCTTCAAGGATGTACGCTATCGGGTTACCCATACGCTTGAAATGCCGGCGCTAAACGAACAGGACACCATCCACTACATTCAACATCGCCTTGCGATCGCCGGTCTCAAGGATGACTCGGCATTCAGCAAGGCGCAGCTCAAAAAGATCTATCGCCTGTCGGGCGGGGTCCCGGGCAAGATCAATCTGCATGCCCATGAAATGCTGCTCGGCAAGCAGGCCCGGACAGCCGTGACGGCAACGGCCGGCAATAGCCGGCGGTTACGTTCTGCCATGATGATCCTTGTCATTCTTGTCATTACGGCGGGCATTACCTGGTTCTTTAGCCGTGATGCGCTGATGAATCTTTCCTCACACCTGGCCAGCAGCGATGGGCCGCAAGCCGATTCCGTCACACGGGCAGAACAGACGACCAGGTCATTGCCCCTGCTGCCGGCAAAACCGCTCCGCTCAACCGTCAAAGAGCCGCGCGACAACAGCAAGGTTGCTGCGGACACGTCACCCGTGGACAGCACTACCAACCCGGTTAACGCCTATGCCCTGCCGAAACCCGACATTCAAACCAGGCCGGTTACCGAGATAGACGCGCCCCGGCCGCCGGTACCGCAGCCGGCAACACCGACCCCTGCCCCCGCGGCGCCAACTGGCAAGGACGAGCCCGCAAAGCGAGCTGCCGCGCCTGTCCCGGCAAAGACAGATACCCCGGCCAGCAAGCCTGCGCCCGTGGCCGATAAACCGGAAGTGCGTGACTGGCTCTCGCGGCAGAACCCGCGACACTTCACCCTGCAGCTAATGGGCAGTCATGAACGACGCTCCATCAACCTGGTGATGAGCAGTCATCGCCTGAGCCCGGAGCAAGCGGCCATCCTGCACACGCAACTCAACAACAAGGACTGGTATATTCTCGTCTATGGCAGCTACAGCACGCGTGACCAGGCCCGTGCGGCCATTAGCAGCCTGCCAAAAGGCCTGCAGCTGACCAAACCCTGGCCTCGTCTGATCGGCGATATCCAGTTGCTTGAATAATCGCTCTGTATAGCGCCTGAATGGCGCATACCCTTGCAATCCATCTGTAATTTGCCGGGCTTTTTCGCTGCACGCGAATTGAATGCACCCTACCCCGCCTGTATAATTACTGCCCTTTTGCCCGGCCCAAATAATGCCGGGTGTAATCAAATGCCTAACAGCAAAATTAGCGGGTCGTTACGTGAGTTATTCCGATAAAGTAAAATCCGGCATCTACCGGCCAGAATTCGAAAAAGAAAACTGTGGCTTTGGCCTGATCGCCCATATGGACGGCAAACCGAGCCACTGGCTTCTGGATACCGCCATTGGCGCCCTCGCCCGCCTTACCCACCGCGGGGCAGTCGCCGCCGATGGCAAAAGCGGCGACGGTTGCGGCTTGCTGCTGGGCAAGCCCGATGCCTTCCTGCAGGCCGCTGCCGGGGAACTCGGTTTCAAGCTCAAGGCCTCTTACGCGGTCGGCATGGTCTTTCTCAATACCGACAGCGCACTTGCCGACGCCGCCCGCACAACCCTGGAAACGGAACTGAGGGCCGAAGGTCTTGACGTCCAGGGCTGGCGAACAGTCCCCACAGATAATAGCGCTTGCGGTAAGGAAGCACTCACTTCACTGCCGGTGATTGAACAGATTTTTGTTAACGCCGCTGACGATATGGATACGGTCGCTTTCGAACGTCATCTTTATATAGCCCGCCGCCGGACCGAAAAGGCACTCGAACCCGACGATGAGATGTTCTATATCCCGTCCCTGTCTTCGAAGGTCATTTCCTACAAGGGCCTGGTTATGCCCGAATATCTGCCGGTGTTCTACAAGGACCTCGGCAACCAGGCCCTGGCCACCAACCTGGCCGTGTTTCACCAGCGTTTTTCCACCAACACCTGGCCGCAGTGGTGCCTGGCCCAGCCATTCCGCTACCTGGCCCATAACGGTGAAATCAATACGGTGCAGGGAAACCGTAACTGGTCGGTAGCCCGGGGGCACAAGTTCGAGACCGATGCCATCCCGATGGACGATGTTCGGCCCCTGGTATCAATGAGCGGTTCGGACTCGAATAGCATGGATAACATGCTCGAGGCCTTGCTCGCCGGTGGCATGGACATCTTCCGCGCCATGCGCCTGTTGATCCCGCCCGCCTGGCAGAATGTGGAAAACATGGACCCCGATCTGCGCGCCTTCTATGAATACAATTCCATGCACATGGAACCCTGGGACGGCCCGGCAGGTGTTGTTCTCACTGATGGTCGCTATGCCGCCTGTACCGTCGACCGCAACGGCCTGCGCCCGGCCCGCTGGGTCATGACCAAGGACCGCCACATCACCCTGGCCTCCGAGATCGGTGTCTACGAATACGCACCCGAAGATGTCATCGCCAAGGGGCGTCTCAAGCCCGGCCAGATGTTTGCTGCCGATACCGAGACCGGTCAGTTGCTGTTGCCGGAGGATATCGACTATCTGCTCAAGGCCCGCCAGCCATACAAGAAATGGATGGCTGAACATTCCCGTCACCTCGAGTCCAAACTCGAACAAAGTCACCTGACCGGAAGCATGTCAAACGAGCAGATCGGCATCTACCAGAAGATGTTCCAGGTAACCTATGAAGAACGCGAGGAGATCATCCGCGTGCTCGGCGAGAGCGGCCAGGAGGCTATCGGCTCGATGGGTGATGACACCCCTTTCCCGGTCCTGTCTCGCCAGGTTCGCTCACCATATGACAACTTCCGGCAACAATTTGCCCAGGTAACCAACCCGCCGATAGACCCGATCCGTGAACAAATCGTCATGTCGCTGGAAACCTGCCTTGGCCGTGAGCGCAATATGTTTGAGGAAACCCCGGAGCACGCCGCACGCCTGTTGGTCGACTCGCCCATCCTCTCACCGGTCAAATTCCAGCAACTCCTCGAGCTTGGCCGGCATGAATCCGATTATGACACAGCAACGATTTCCCTGAACTACGCCAGGGGTACCGACCTGCAGGCCGCGATCAGTGATATCGCCAACAAGGCCGCGGTCGCGATCCAGAATGGCAAAGTGGTCCTGGTACTCAGCGATCGCGACATCAGCGAAGATACCTATCCCGTGCATGCCCTGTTCGCCACGGGTGCCGTCCATCACCATCTCGTCCGCGAAGGCCTGCGTTGCGACGCCAACATCATTGTAGAAACCGCCACCGCCCGCGACCCACACCACTGTGCCGTACTGCTCGGTTATGGCGCCACCTGCATCTACCCGTACCTGGCCTATGAATGTCTGCATGACATGGTCCGCAGTAACATGATC
Organism: Sulfuriflexus sp.; assembly: GCF_032250955.1. Classification (NCBI taxonomy): domain Bacteria; kingdom Pseudomonadati; phylum Pseudomonadota; class Gammaproteobacteria; order Chromatiales; family Granulosicoccaceae; genus Sulfuriflexus; species Sulfuriflexus sp. The sequence continues at coordinate 15,509 of NZ_JAVVES010000004.1, forward strand.
GAGCACGACAATGTCACCGATCTGGAAGGTAACTTCCGCAAGGGCATTAACAAGGGCCTCTACAAGATCACCTCGAAAATGGGGATTTCCACCATCGCCAGCTACCGCGGCTCGCAATTGTTCGAGATTATCGGTATGCACCAGGACGTGGTTGACCTGTGTTTTACCGGGACCACCAATCGCGTCTCCGGGATCCGCTTCAGTGACTTCGAGGCTGATCAGAAACAGCTCTGTAAGCTGGCCTGGAATCCGCGCAAGAAAATTGCCCAGGGTGGTCTGCTCAAATACATCCATGGCGGTGAAGACCATGCCTACAACCCGGACGTGGTGAACAGCATGCAGGAGGCCGTAAAGAGCGGCGACTACAACAAGTGGAAAGTCTATACCGACCTGGTCAATACACGTCAGCCACTGAACCTGCGTGACCTCTTGAAACTGCGTGAGGATACAACCGCCATCGGCATCGAAGACGTCGAGCCGATGGAGGAAATCGTCAAGCGTTTCGATTCCGCCGCCATGTCGCTCGGCGCACTCTCACCCGAGGCACACCAGACCCTGGCCGAGGCCATGAACCGTCTCGGCGCGCGCTCCAACTCCGGTGAGGGGGGCGAAGACCCGGAACGTTACGGCACCATCCGCCGCTCCAAGATCAAGCAAGTCGCCTCGGGCCGCTTCGGTGTGACCCCGGCCTACCTGCGTAGCGCCGAGGTTATGCAGATCAAGATCGCGCAAGGCGCCAAGCCCGGCGAAGGTGGCCAGTTACCCGGCCACAAGGTCAACGAACTCATTGCCAAACACCGCTACTGCAACACCGGGGTCTCCCTGATCTCGCCACCGCCGCACCATGATATCTATTCGATTGAAGACCTGGCGCAGCTTATTTTCGACCTCAAGCAGGTGAATCCGGACGGGCTCGTTTCCGTCAAGCTCGTCTCCGAAGCGGGCGTTGGCACCATCGCGGCCGGTGTCGCCAAGGCCTATGCCGACCTCATCACTGTCTCCGGTTACGACGGGGGCACCGGCGCCTCTCCGCTGACCTCGGTCAAGTATGCCGGCGGCGCCTGGGAACTGGGCCTGTCAGAAACGCACCAGATCCTGCGTGCCAATAACCTGCGCGGCAAGGTCCGTCTGCAGACTGATGGCGGCCTGAAGACCGGTCTTGATGTCATCAAGGCGGCCATCCTCGGCGCGGAAAGCTTCGGCTTTGGTACCGGGCCAATGATCGCGATGGGCTGCAAGTATCTGCGCATCTGTCACCTGAATAACTGCGCCACCGGCGTCGCTACCCAGAATAATATCCTGCGCAGCAAGTATTACAGCGGTGAGGTCGAGGCCGTCATGAACTACTTCAGGTTCATCGCCGAGGACGTACGCCAGCTGCTGGCGGGGATCGGTGCCCGTTCACTCACCGAGATCATTGGCCGGACTGACCTGCTGGAAGCCCTCGATGGTTATACCGGCAAGCAACAGTCGCTGGATCTGTCGGCCCTGCTGTCGGATGCCGGTGTGGCGGCGGATGCACCCCAGTTCTGCATGCAACCGTTTAACGAACCCTTTGACAAGGGCGAACTGGCCGAACAGATGGTCAGGGACACGCTCGCCAGCATCGAGAACCAGAGCGGTGGCGAATTCAGTTACGTGGTGCGCAATATCAACCGCTCGATCGGTGCCCGCCTGTCGGGTGAAATCGCTGCCCGCCATGGTAACCTCGGCATGGCCGACAACCCGATTACCCTGAAACTCACCGGTACTGCGGGCCAGAGTTTCGGGGTCTGGAATGCCGGTGGTCTGAATATGTACCTCGAAGGCGATGCCAATGATTATGTCGGCAAGGGCATGACCGGTGGCCAGCTGGTAATCCGTCCGCCACGAGGCAGTCTCTTCAAGTCTCATGAGACCACTATTATCGGTAACACCTGCCTGTATGGCGCGACGGGCGGCAAGCTTTACGCCGCGGGTCTGGCCGGGGAGCGCTTCGGCGTCCGCAACTCCGGTTGCCATACTGTCGTCGAAGGTATCGGCGATCACGGCTGTGAGTACATGACCGGTGGTCTGGTCACGGTGCTTGGCAAAACCGGTATCAACTTCGGTGCTGCCATGACCGGCGGCTTTGCCTATATCTACGATGAAGACAACAGCTTCATCGACAGCATCAACCAGGATGTGGATATCTACCGCATCATGCCGGAACACATGGAGGCCTACCGCAACCACCTCCGTAAAGTCATTGAAGACTTCGTCAAGGAGACCGGTAGTGAACGCGGCCAGTTTATCCTTGATAACTTCTCTGACCGCATTGGCAAATTCTGGCTGGTAAAACCGAAGGCCGCCGAGCTTAATTCACTAATGGATGATTTAAAGCGTCGCGCCGCTTAAACCCGGCGACGTTAACAAAGACAATACTATGGCCAATAATTTTCAGTTTCTAGAAGTCGAGCGCCGCGATCCGGAAAAGAAATCCGTCGAAGTCCGCATCCAGGGCTACGGCGAGATCTACGGCGAATTCGATGCCGAACACGCCAGGGAACAGTCTGAACGTTGCCTCGCCTGTGGCAATCCTTACTGCGAGTGGAAATGCCCGGTGCATAACTACATCCCCAACTGGCTGAAGCTGGTGGCCGAAGGTAACCTCTTCGAGGCGGCGAAACTGTCGCACAGCACCAACACCCTGCCCGAGGTCTGTGGTCGTGTTTGCCCGCAAGACCGTCTCTGTGAGGGCGCCTGTACGCTTAATGAACCCGGTTTCGGCGCAGTGACCATTGGTAATGTCGAAAAGTATATTACCGATACCGCGCTCGCGCAGGGCTGGCGCCCGGACCTGTCTGCTGTCAAGGCGACCGGCAAGCGAGTCGCCGTTATCGGTGCCGGCCCGGCCGGGCTGGGTTGTGCTGATGTTCTTGTCCGCAATGGCGTCCAGCCAGTCGTGTTTGATCGCTACCCGGAAATCGGTGGCCTGCTCACCTACGGCATTCCCTCCTTCAAGCTTGAGAAAGACGTCATGAAACTGCGCCAGACGATCTTTGAGGAAATGGGCATTGAGTTCCGACTCAATACGGAAGTCGGCAAGGACATCGACATGCAACAACTGCTTGATGAATACGATGCCGTCTTCATGGGCATGGGCACCTACAGTTACATGAAAGGCGGTTTCCCCGGTGAGGACCTGCCCGGTGTTTATGATGCCCTGCCATTTTTAATCTCGAATACGCAACGCGTGCTCGGTGAAAGCGAGGACTGTATCGATATGCAGGGCAAGCGCGTGGTGGTGCTCGGTGGTGGCGATACGGCCATGGACTGTAACCGCACATCGATTCGCCAGGGTGCGGCCAGCGTCATCTGCGCCTATCGCCGTGATGAAGCCAACATGCCTGGCTCGCGGCGCGAAGTGGCCAACGCCAGGGAAGAAGGCGTGCAGTTCCTCTGGAACCGCCAGCCCATCGAAATTGTTGGTAATGATAAGGTAGAGGGGGTCAAGTTCGTGACCACGGCGCTCGGCGAACCGGACGAACGCGGCCGCCGCCGCCCCGAGCCGGTCGCCGGCACGGAAGAAATTGTGCCGGCCGATCACGTACTGATTGCCTTTGGTTTCCGCCCCAATCCGCCGGCGTGGCTGGCCGATCACCATGTCAATATCGACGAACGTGACCGGGTCACCGCCCCTGCGGATGGCGAGTTCAAACACCAGACCAGCAATCCGAAAGTCTTCGCGGGTGGTGATATGGTGCGCGGTTCGGACCTGGTCGTCACCGCGATTTTCGAAGGCCGCGAGGCCGCCGAGGGTATCCTCGACTACCTGGAAGTATAAGGATTGCGCCACACCAGGGCGCAATCCGCAAAGCTGTGCGAAAAAATATAATAACGGTTTTCATTATGCTTGATTATTTTACAACCCTGCGGCCTCTGTTCCGCCCTGTCCTTGTATTGGATCCTTTATGTCTGAATTAAAAAACGATCGCTTGCTGCGCGCCCTGCTGCGCGAACCGGTAGACCAAACGCCCGTCTGGATTATGCGTCAGGCCGGACGTTACCTGCCTGAATATCGGGCGACTCGTGAAAAGGCCGGTGACTTCATGACCCTCTGTCAGACCCCTGACCTGGCCTGCGAGGTAACCCTGCAGCCACTGGAACGTTTTGACCTCGATGCGGCCATTCTCTTCTCGGATATCCTGACTATCCCCGATGCAATGGGGCTCGGCCTGAAGTTTTCTACCGGCGAGGGCCCGCAATTTGATCGTCCGATCCGCTGCGCGGCAGACATCGACAGGCTCGGCATACCGGATATGGAGGATGATCTCGGCTACGTTATGGATGCCGTGCGCACCATTCGCCGTGAACTTGATGGCAGCGTGCCGCTGATCGGTTTTACCGGCAGCCCGTGGACACTTGCCACCTATATGATCGAAGGCGCAAGCAGCAAGGATTTCGCCAGAAGCAAGGCGATGCTCTTTGATCAACCCGCGCTGCTGCACAGGTTACTCGGCGTACTGGCCGATACAGTCATTGAATACCTGAATGCGCAGATCAAGGCCGGCGCGCAGGCGATACAGATTTTCGATACCTGGGGCGGGGTATTGACGCCACGCGATTACCGCGAATTCTCCTTACGCTACATGCAGCAGATCATTGATGGTCTCATCCGCGAACACGACGGTCGCCGCGTTCCCGTGGTGTTATTTACCAAGGGCGGCGGCGAGTGGCTCGAGGATATCGCCGCAACCGGCACCGATGCCGCCGGACTGGACTGGACGACCGAGATCGGCACGGCCCGCAAGCGTGTCGGTGACAGGATAGCCCTGCAGGGAAATATGGATCCATCAACCCTGTATGCCTCACCGGAACGCATCCGTCAGGAAGTCCAGACTATCCTTACCGACTTTGGTCCCGGTAGCGGCCATGTCTTCAATCTCGGCCACGGTATTCACCAGCATATCGACCCTGACAATGTGAAGGTTCTGGTCGATGCGGTGCATGAACTAAGTCGCCCGCTGCACGGCTAGCGCCAGTGTACGGTCTTTTATCGGGCCGCACCGACAGTTAACCGCCGTGCTGTCGCTTATGCGCGGCTGTCACACCCCTGGCGGCAGGCCGCTTGTAACGCTCGTTTCCGGGGCAGGTTGCCTAGCCGGCCTTGCGCTGTATGAGCGGCAATATATAGTCACTTTCAATCATGCCGTACCGCATAGCCAGATGCGTCAACTCGACATCACCCCTGACGCCGACTTTTGAAAATATCCTGTATCGGTAAGTGCTGATTGTTTTCGGGCTGAGATACAACTTTGCAGATATCTCATGAATATCCATGCCGCGGACAAACATGTACATGATTTGTAATTCACGGTTAGACAGCCTCAGGAATATAGTGCCGGCCGGCCTGCACGGCTCTTATGGCCTTGTAAAATTCATGGGCTGAACAGCTCTTGCTCAGGCACGCGCTGACGCCAAGCTTTATGATGCGTCTCGGGAATGAGGCATCAAGTGTTGTGGTCAATATAATAATTCCAGGTTGGGGATCAATGGTTCGCATGTGGCGAACAATATCAAAGACACCCAGCACCTCGATGCCCATATCCATTATTACCATTTCCGGCCTGCAGTGACGCAGTTGTTCAATGGCCTCCCGGCCGCTGCTGCATTCCGCTACCAGCTCCGTGCCACCTTCATCCTGCAACAGTCTTTTGATTGCGACCCGAACCAGTGGTTGTTCATCGACCAGTAATACTCTTGACATATCCGCCCCTTTTTTCTCCAGAGTCTCCAGGGACATTCTCTACTCCAGGCAACTTCCTTGCGGTGAATCATGGCGCGCCGGATATGTGACAAATTCACATCCCTTACCCTGGCGGCTAACTTGCGCTGGATAACAAAAGGCCGGCATCTGGCGGCCGGCCTGTTGTCATCAGGGTGATCATGTTTTACGTCTGTGTGTAAACTACCTTTTCACGCTTCTCGCCGCGGTAACAGGTAATAGCGGCATCCTTCAGGCGGCAGCGCATCAGTTCTTTCTTCTGCAGGCCATAATCAATCGGGATCACCAGGTTGGGGTTGTCCGGTTCACTCGGAAAGATCAGGGTAACATTCTTCTGATACTCGACACTGAATTCACCGTCGCTGTTAAAATCCCTGATCTCCGTGGCGACCTTATAGGTGACAACACCATAGTTTTCCTCAGCTTCCCGGGCATCACTCTGACAGATAACCTTGCTACTGCTCATCTGGCAGACACTGGCATCCGATGGCAGCATGCTGGCGGGCTTACCGGCCAGTCGCCAATTACCCGTCCCCACCACAGCGCGCGTGTATCTTGCTTTCTTGCTTTCCTCTTTTACCGGCCTGGCCGGGGCGGGCTTTTGCGCGACCACCGGTTTGCGTTTCACCGGCGCAGCCCTGACGGGCGCGGGCGCGGGCGCGGGCGTCGCCTGCGCCTTGGCCCTGCCAATCGCTGCCTTCATATTCGCCACTTCCTGTTTGGCCGGGTGGTATCCATTATCCCTGGCGCGTGTGTACCATATCAGGGCGCTATTATTTTCACCCCGGGCCGCATACAATTTCCCTAGATAGAACATGGCCGGCGTATAACCTTTCTCTGCCGACTTTTTCAGCCATGCATGGGCCTTGTTGTAGTCCTTGCCGACGCCGTTTCCCCGCTGGTAAAGATAGCCCAGCTTGTATTCGGCACGCGAATAGCCCTGTTCCGCCGCCTTGCTGAACCATTTGAACGCCTCCTCGGCATTTCTTCCCGTACCCTGACCCTTCAGGTACATATTGCCGATATCATACTGCGCCCTTACATCACCCTGTTGCGCGAGGGCGAATTTCTTCTCAAATTGCTGGTTCCAGATGTAATCACTGGTATCGGCATGCGCCATCACGGCCAGCATCAGCATCCCCAGGGTAATTATTTTTTTCATAACACCTTCATCCCCACCATAGTTTCATTAAATACAACACTCCCCGGATGTCTTCACCACAACCCGCTTTACCCGAAAGAACAGCCAGCCAGTGTCTTTAAGATATAGTCAATAACGCGATGATTCTCAAGGTAAACAGGCCAGTAATTCATCCAGCATCGATTCGGCCTGGCCTGCGTAACCACCGCCGAAGAGGTTAAAGTGATTGAGAATATGGTAGAGCTGATAGAGCTTCTTGCGGCGCGCATAGCCCGGATCGAGCGGCCAGGCCCGCTCATAAGCGGCATAAAAAGCCGGCTGGAAGCCACCGAATAACTCGGTCATGGCGAGGTCGGATTCACGATCCCCGAAATAGACCGCCGGATCAAAGATGATCGGCGCAGAATCACTGTCAAAGGCATAATTTCCGGACCACAGGTCGCCATGCAGGATGGACACTGCCGGCGTGTAGGTCTCGAAGTAGAAATCCAGTCCAGCCAGCAGGTGCCGGCCCTTTTTGAGCAGCCCCGCGCCCACGCCCTTGCCGTGGGCCAGTTCGAGCTGGAAGCCGAGTCGTTGTTCACGCAGGAACGCCACCCAGTCCCGGCTTTGCGCATTCGGCTGTGGCGTGGTGCCTATCGTGTTATCGCGATGCCAGCCGAACTTATCGGCGCTGTATCGATGCAACTGCGCCAACTGCCGGCCGAAATCACTGGCGGACCCCGCATTGCCGGGAGCAAACGGGATATATTCCATGACGATAAAGCTCTCACCTGCCGCCTCGCCCACGCAGACTGCCTCCGGAATCCTGATGGCCCGGGCCTCGGCCAGGTCCGCCAGACCCTCCGCCTCGGCGCTGAACATCTCCAGCTTGTCGCTCGCATTGCGCTTGACGAAGAACTGCCGTCCGCACGTACCGGTGACAACCATCGCGGTATTGATGCTGCCACCACCCACGGGCGCTTGCCTTTCGAGCACAAATTCCTGCTGCGTGGCCTGGCTTATCCCGGCACAAATGGCATCAGTGACTGACATGAAAAACGGGCTCCAGGCGAGCTGGGTTAGCGCTTGCGCAGGCGATCGTGCAGGGGGCTCTGGCGCGGGAAATGGGCGAGCAGAAACTCCATTTGATCGGCCAGGACGCGTTTACTCTGCAAATAGACATACTCAGCATGTGTTGGGGTGAACGGCACGGCCAGTAATTCCATACCGGCCTGCTCTGGCGTGCGTCCGGCCTTATGGTTATTACAGCGCTTGCAGGCCGTTACCACATTGCTCCAGACATCCTCGCCCCCCAGGCTGGTGGGTGTAACGTGGTCGCGGGACAGTTCATGGCGCTGAAAGTGTTCACCACAGTACATGCACAGACGCGCATCACGTTTGAACAGTGCCGGGTTGTTCAGCGGGGGCGTGTAATGCGCCCGTGCCCGTTGCAGGGCGCGGCTGTTGCCGTAGGTGGCAATAATCGAACTCACCTCGATGTGACTGCGCAGGTTAGTCACGGCATTAATGCCGCCGTGCAGCCGGTACAACAGGCTGCCGCAACTGTAGGCCACCTGGCCAAGATGATAGAGGCGCACCGCATCCTGGTAGCCCACCCACTCAAGCGGCATCCCCGAGGCGTCTGTGCGTAGTACTTGTTGGCTCAAGCTGATCATGTCTTATCCTGTCTCCGTGACTCCAGATTCGATGACCTCGCCGTACAGCATTGATTTTGAACAAATCCGCCGGGGCGGGCAAGTAAAATGTCTGGCCGCCTTGCATGGCCGGGGAAACGCCGGCACCGGCGCAACCCGCGGCATTCCCCCGGATATTTGCGCTGATATGCTGACAACCTGCTGTTTATAAATGTGAAATTATTACTTGAAGAGTCCGCTGCAAGCTCTATGCTTTACAGGACTTTATTAATGGCGCGCTTATAACAAGAATGACTACGCAACCCCCTGCAACCGATAACCAGCCGCACCTGCTGGTGGTGGACGATTCGCGCCTGATGCGACGCGCCATTATCAAAATCCTCGGCAAGGAATACCGCCTTAGCGAGGCCGGTGACGGCGAGGAAGCCTGGCAGTACCTGCAGGAACATAACGACATCAAGATGATCTTTTCTGATCTCTCCATGCCGAACCTGGATGGCTTTGGCCTGCTTGAACGTATCCGTAACAGTGATGACCCGCAGCTCCAGAACCTGCCGGTGATCATCATTACCGGTGCGGAAGACGACGAGGAGACCAAGCAGCGAGCCCTGTCCCGGGGTGCCTCTGACTTCATCAGCAAGCCTTTTGAGTCTGTGCAGCTGCGCACGCGCGCGCAAACCCATTTGCGCCTCGACGACACCCATCGGCAACTCAGCAAGACCGTTACCCAGCTGGAAGAACAAGGCACCCGCGATGAAGTCACCGGGCTGGCCAACAAAAATTACTTTCTGCAGCGTGGCAACAAGGACCTTGCCTTTGCCAAACGCCACCGCGGTGAACTCGCCCTGCTGCTGATCCAGATTGATAACTTTAACAAGCTCTTTACCCGCTTCGGCAAGGAGGCGGCGCAACATACCTTGCTGCAGGTCTCCCGCATCATGCTGGACAATGTCCGTCAAGAGGATACCGTGGCCCGCATCGGGGTGGCCCAGCTGGCTTTTCTGACCCCCTCGACGAACTGTGTTGGTGCCCGTCAGCTTGGCGAGCGCATCCGCAAACAAATCGATGGCCTCAGTGTTGAATTTGGTGGTGTTGTCTTACCCGCAACGATCAGTACCGGTATCGCGGCTATCGACATCACTCGCGACACCAGCCTGGATAACCTGCTCAAGATTGCCCGGCGGTATCTCAACGAGGCCATTGATAGTGGTGGTAATCGCGTCGTACTGGATGAGGCCGATGTGACCGCCTCAACCGAAGCGGATGAGATAACGCGGAACGCCGCCGTAGAACCGCTGGCGGCAGCGCCTGACCTGGAGACGGCGATCCGGCTTTGCCATACGGATGAGGCCGCGCGCCTACAGCCCTACCTGGCATGCCTGCTGCGTAAACTCTACCCGCTCTTGCAGGTATGCAATCAGCAGTTGAAGCTGGGTATCGACGATGCGCTCGAGGCAATACGCCAGCGCCTCGACAAATAAAACGCCCCCCTAAACCCGACAGGCTCCTAGCCGCGGTTCAACTCGGCAATCTGCAGTGCCAGGCGCCCCTGGTTAATAAACTGGACAAAACCCTGTTTCTCAACCGGACTGATCAACCTGCGTGACAGGCCATTATCCGCATACACCAGGCCGACCGGCCGCTTGCCGGCGCGAATGGCGCCAATCATAAACCCCGGTGCCGCGACGTGCTTCTGGTAGGCTTCCGGGACCGTCGTCTTCCAGCTATTGTCACCGACATTCTGCACCAGCATTTCATTGCCTTCGCGCAGCACGCGAATAAACAGGTTACGTTGCTCGCGCACCGGCAGGTTGAAGTATTCTTTCAACACCTCCACGCCATCGCCGAAACTGATCCGGGCAATCAACTGTGAATGATCGGCGCTGAGCAAACACAGCACCACCCGGTCAAAGCCGACGCCGCGCTGAATGCCCTCTGCCAGCTTCGCAAAGACATGATGTACGCCCGTCTGTGAACTTATCAGGCCGGTGATCTCCTGCAGTATCTCCAGCTGCACCTGGGGATTACCTGCCGTGCCCGATTTCTCGGCCAGCGTCTCCGCCACCGCGGGGGCATTCTCGAGGTGGCTCTGTTCCGCGGCAGTTACCGCCACCTGTTCAGGGTCTTTTTCCTTGTCTTTTTTCTCGCCTTTTTTCTTGCCTTTCTCTGTGACCGTTTTGCTTACCGCTTCACGCTCCTCATCAAGGTTGATTCCCGCCTGGGTGCCGACATAGTAGGCAAACTGTCGTGTCGTCTTGTTGAGCAGGCTATCGTCCGTTTCCTCTACGGTGGGCATGAGCGTGGCCGGGTCAAGGCCGTAATCATTCGCCAGCTCGCAACAGGTATGGAATGTCTTGGTCAGTGACTTTTCAATCTCGGCACGCGGCACGCCGGCCAGCTCACCCATGTCATACAGCAGTTCGCCGAGGCTTTCACTGCCTGCATCAGCCCGTCCATAGACGAGATCAAGACTGGCCTGGGCCAGGGTCGCCATGGAACGATTGATCTCATTGCGGTTGCGCCGGGTAATTACCCCGTTCAGTTCCACCGGTTCCATGGTCTTGACCACCGTCTGCGGAAATTCCCAGTTCTTCGCCAGGCGCTGGCCGATGTCGGAAAACGAACCACCGAGGACGGCCTTCTGGATATCCACCCAGCTGTCCTCCCCCTTCTCGCGCAGTGCCTGCATGTCGAGATATTTCTCGGGCAGGGCATAGGCGACGATGATCTCACCAAGGCCATGCAGCAGACCACAGACATAGCTTTGCTCGATATCATCGACGCCGGCCTTGGCCGCTACCTCGCGCATCAGACCGCCGGTAAGAAAGGCATTCACCAGCAGGGCGTTCATATCGATACCGGGGTTTTCATTATGAAAGCTGTCGATGAGTTTCAGGGTCAGGCAGAGGTTACTCACGGTCTCGAAACCGAGTAACACCACGGCGCGTGAAATCGCCGAGATCTTGCCCAGGCCACGATTATAATAAGAAGAGTTGGCAAGGCGCAGCAGCTTGGCCGTCAGGTTGGCATCCTTCATCACCTCCACGGCCAGTCCCATGGCATCGCTGTCCTGGTCTTTACTGACACGATTCACGCGGTTGACCGTGGCGCTGAAGATCGGCAGATCGCCGAGCTGCTCCATACGCCTGTCGATCTCCCGGAAAGTCTTGTTGAGCATAAAAAATCCGTCTGGCAGGCGCCGAACACACTGCCATGAAAAAATGCGGTAGAACCTCACACTGTTAATAAGGTGTATCGACAGCCCGGCGTGATCCATGAGATCAAATCCCGCCAGCTGACGACAAATCATGCCACGATTTGTCGCCGGGCAGCCCGCCCCCTCCGCAAATAGACCTGCGTGGAACATGCCTATTATTTTAGTGCCTGGGCATTTTTATACACAGCGGCTTTTGCAATCAAGCAATTAGCGCCACAGGGCCTGTCATCATAACGTAATAACGCTATAAACACCGTGAAACACACTGATTTATATAAAGTTTTCTAATTGCTGGATTTCTGTACAATCTAACAGAATTGCACTTTTACCCGCAGAAAAATGCCTTCGCCGACAAACTGTCCACAAAGTTATCCACAGATTTTGTGCATAAGATTGATTCTCAATTATCCGTCAACAACTTACCGGCACATCTTGCTCCCCGGCCTTCATTAGGCGCGGTAAGCCGGCCGCTGAACCGTGTCCAGGCCTGGACATCATGCTAGAGTGCGCCTCATGCCAGTGCCGACTTTCTTGCGTATCGCCGTCCCCTCCCCCCTGCGCCGCAGTTTTGATTACCTGCCGCCCAAAGGCGTTGATATCGATACCCTTCAGGCCGGTCAGCGGGTCCGTATCCCCTTTGGCCGGCAGGTGCAGATCGGCGTCATCCTCGCTATCCGGCATGAAAGCGACATCGAGCCGAAACGGCTGCGACACGTGCTTGGCGTGCTTGATCAAACCCCGGTGCTGACAGAAGAGCTGCTTGCTCTCTTGCAGTGGGCCAGTGACTATTACCACCAGCCAATCGGCGAAATGCTCGCCAACGCCCTGCCGGTTCTGCTGCGCAAGGGGCAACCGGCACAGGCCAGGGCCGAGGTGCGCTGGCAATTGACCGCCAGCGGCAGCACGGCCAGCGCCACCGAGCTGCAGCGGGCACCCAAGCAAGCCGCCCTGTTTACCCAGCTACGCCATGCCCACCCTCTGCCCCTGTCGGCACCTGACTTTGCCGCGCAGCATACCCACTGGCGTCCGCCGTTACGCGCCCTGATCGAACGGGGCTGGGTAGAAAAGCGCCTCCTCTATGGTCTCAGCACCTCAAACGGCACAGTCGAAGACCCCCTGCCGGTAAACAGCGAACAGCAGGCCGCTATCGAGGCCATCACGGCCCGGGCCGGGGAGTTCGCCTGTTTCCTGCTCGATGGTGTCACCGGCAGCGGCAAGACCGAGGTCTATCTGGGCGTCATTGCCGAGATACTGCGCCAGGGCAAGCAGGCCCTGGTACTGGTGCCCGAGATCAGCCTGACCCCGCAAACGGTGGCCCGGTTCCAGCGCCGTTTTGCCTGCCCGATCGCGATTTTGCACTCCGGCTTGAGCGACCGCGAGCGCCTCGATGCCTGGCTCGCCGCCGCCGCCAACGAGGCCGGTATCGTCATTGGCACCCGCTCGGCGCTGTTCACGCCACTGGCGCAGCCGGGGGTGATCATCATTGATGAGGAGCACGATACCTCGTTCAAGCAACAGGACGGCGTGCGCTACCATGCCCGTGACGTAGCCATCCTCCGCGCCCGACGCCTCGGCATACCCATCGTTCTCGGCTCCGCCACGCCGGCACTGGAAAGCCTGCTCAATGTCGAGCAGGGTCGCTACCAGTCCCTGAAGCTCTCGGTGCGCGCAACCGGTGCCGCCCTGCCGCCGATACAGACCATCGACCTGCGCGGCCAGCCACTGCTGCACGGTCTTTCCAAAACCCTTACCGACACCCTGCGCGCGCACCTTGCCCGCGGTGAGCAGGCGCTGCTGTTTTTGAACCGCCGGGGCTATGCGCCAACCCTGTGTTGCCATGATTGTGGCTGGCTCGCCGACTGCCCGCGCTGTGATGCGCGCCTGACCTTCCATGCCGGTCACCAGCGCCTGCGCTGTCACCACTGCGGCACCGAGCAGGTGCTGATGCCGAGTTGCCCGGATTGTGGCAGCACCGCGCTACGCGCCCTCGGCCAGGGCACCGAGCGCATTGAAGAGGCGCTGGCCGAAATGTTTCCCGCCGTCGGCGTCATCCGCATCGACCGTGACAGCACCCGCCGCAAAGGCGCGATGCAGACCATGCTCGACAGCATCCACAGCGGCGAGAAACAACTCCTGGTCGGCACGCAAATGCTGGCCAAGGGTCACCACTTCCCGAGCGTCACCCTGGTGGGGATCCTCGACGCCGACCAGGGGCTGTTCGGCGCCGACTTTCGCGCCAGCGAACGCATGGCGCAACTGATTATCCAGGTCGCCGGGCGTGCCGGCCGTGCCGACAAGCCCGGACAGGTGCTGCTGCAGACCTATCACCCGGAACATCCCCTGCTGCGCAGCCTGCTCACCGAGGGTTATGCCGCGTTTGCCGCGCAGGCACTGCGCGAGCGCCGCGAGGCCGAGTTGCCGCCCTACACGGCGATGGCCATCCTGCGTGCCGAAGCAACAGATCGTGATAGACCGCTGGGCTTTCTCAGCAAGGCCTACGAACTCGCCAGTGGCCTGGCCGATGCCTCGGTCGAACTGCTCGGTCCCCTGCCGGCGCCGATGGAACGGCGCGCGGGGCGCTTCCGTGCGCAGTTACTCTTGCAGGCCCCGCAACGTGGCCCCCTGCAGCACTTGCTCACCGCCTGGTTACCGGCACTCGACGAACTGGCCGAGGGGCGCAAGGTACGCTGGTCCATCGACGTCGACCCTGCCGACACCCTCTAGGCAGCAAATATTCATTTGCCCCCGGGCAAGAGATTGCTTGCAAGCCCGCGGCAGGCAAGGATAATAGCCGCCTTACTTTGTACCCACCCACAGCTTCCGGTATTGTTCACTGCCATGAAACAGGTTATCCAGCATCTTATTCACACCGCGCTCGCCGGGCTTGCCGGCAATGACGCGCTAAAGTGTGATATCCCCGATCAGATCAACATCGACCGTGCCCGCGACAAGAGCCACGGTGACTTTGCGAGCAATATCGCCATGGTGCTGGCCAAACCGGCCGGCATGAATCCTCGCCAGCTGGCCGAGATGATCGTCACGGCCCTGCCGGCCGACCCGGCCGTGGCCAAAGTCGAGATCGCCGGCCCCGGCTTTATTAACTTTACCCTCGCCGAGGACGCCCTCAATGCGGTGGTGAAGACGGTCCTGGAACAGGCTGACGACTATGGCCGCGGTCGCCTCGGTGCCGGCCAGCGCATCCAGATCGAGTTTGTCTCCGCCAACCCGACTGGCCCGCTGCATGTCGGCCACGGTCGCGGCGCAGCCTATGGCGCCTCGCTGGCCAACCTGCTGCGCGCCGCCGGTTACGACGTCCACAACGAATACTATGTCAATGACGCCGGCCGGCAGATGAACATCCTCGCCGCCAGCGTCTGGCTGCGTTACCTCGAGCTTGGTGACGCGGCCTTCGAAGCCCGTTTCCCCGCCAACGGCTACCAGGGCGATTATGTCCGCGACATCAGCACCATCCTGCGGAGTGAATATGCTGATCGCTTTGAACACAGCGTCGAGCGCGTGTTTGCCGACCTGCCCGCCGATGAAGGTGAGCCGGATGGTGACAAGGAGCGACACATCGACGCGCTCATCGAGCGCGGCCGCGCGTTGCTTGGTGAAGAGGATTACATGCTTATCTTCGATGCCGGCCTCAAGCGCATCACGGCGGACATCCGCGACGACCTCGCCGAATTCGGCGTGCTCTATGACGACTGGTATTCCGAGCGCCAGTTGCACACCAGCGGCCGCATCGATGAGTGCATCGAGCGCTTACAGAAATCCGGCCATGTCTATGCCGACAACGGCGCGCTGTGGTTCCGCTCCACCGACTATGGCGACGAGAAGGATCGCGTCGTCGTTCGCGACAACGGCGTCAAGACCTATTTCGCCGCCGACATCGCCTACCACATGGAAAAGCTCGAACGCGGCTTTGATCGCGTAATTGATATCTGGGGCGCCGACCATCATGGTTATGTGCCGCGCGTGAAGGCCGCGCTGGCGGCGATCGGCGATGACCCGTCAAGGCTCGACGTCCTGCTCGTACAGTTCGCGGTTCTTTACCGTGGTGGCGAGAAGGTCCCCATGTCGACGCGCAGCGGCCAGTTCGTCACCCTGCGCGAGCTGCGCCACGAGGTCGGCAACGACGCCGCGCGCTTCTTCTATGTGCTGCGCAAGTGCGAGCAACACATGGACTTCGACCTCGACCTGGCCAAGTCACAAAGTAATGAGAATCCCGTCTACTATGTGCAGTACGCGCATGCGCGCATCTGCAGTGTCTATCGCCAGCTGGCAGAGAAGAACCTCACCTGGGACAGCGCCAACGGCCTGGCCAGGCTCGACAGGCTCAGCGAGTCACATGAAACCGATCTGATGACCGCGCTGACCCGTTACCCGGAACTGATTGAGGCGGCTGCGCGTAACCATGAGCCGCACCAGATCGCCTACTATGTGCGCGAGGTGGCCACAGCCTTTCATACCTATTACAACGCGCACCAGTTTATCGTCGACGATGCCGACCTGCGCGATGCCCGCCTTGCCCTGATCACCGCCACCCGGCAGGTCCTCAAGAACGGCCTGCAATTGCTTGGCGTTACTGCACCGGATACCATGTAGTTATGGCGGCAAGATCAATGGCAAAGAAGAAAAAATCAAACCGGTCGGCACCACTGCCCGGCTGGGTATGGCTGGCTACCGGCCTGATGATAGGCCTGTTTGTCGCCTTTCTTGTCTACCTCAAGGATAACTATCCCGGCATGACGCTAACAGCGGATCAGCAGGGCGCGGCCACTACCGATGCGCGTGCCGTGCGCAAGCCAGTCCAGGCGCCGCCGCCGGCAGCAAAGACCCGCTTCGATTTCTATACGATCCTGCCCGAAATGGAGATCGCTGTCCCGGAAGAGGAACTGCCCACCACCCCGGGGGCAAAGCCGAGCAAGCCGCTGATCGCGTCCGGTAGCTATATCCTGCAGGCCGGCTCCTTCAAGACACTCGAGCAGGCCGATCGCATGAAGGCCAGCCTTGCCCTGCTAGGTCTCGAGGCCAATATCGAATCCGTCACGATCAACAACAAGGAAAGCTGGCACCGCGTACGCATCGGTCCCTACCACAATCTTGATGACCTCAACCGTGCCCGCAGACGACTGCAGGAAAACAATATCGAAGCCCTGTTGCTCAAACTGAAAACCTAGGCGCGCCCTGCCAGAATCATGCCGCCCCTGTTTACTCGTCGCGTTTACTGAACAACTGCTGCTTCAGCCGGTAGAGGGCCGAGATATCTTCATCGGCATAACCCTGTTCAATCAGGCGTTCATAATGCAGGCAGGTCATCTCGAGTACGGGCAGGCGCATATCATGCCCGCTGACCGACTCGACCATCTTCCGGCACAGCTCCAGGTCTTTCTTGTGCAGGGCCAGGCGAAAGCCCGGCGCAAACTCACCGGCCGTCATGCTCTTGCCGCGCTTACTGAGAAACCAGTTGCCGGCAGCACCGCCGGCGATCACGTCAATCACCCTGTCCAGCGGTAACGACATCGCCTCGGCAAAGGCAAGTGACTCGGTCACCGCCTGGTTGATGCCCGCCGCCATGATCTGGTTGACGGCCTTGGTGGCCTGACCACTACCCGTCGGTCCCATCCAGATCGCCTGGTTACTGATAGCCATCAACAACGGCCGAACCTTTTCCAGCACCGCCTCCTCGCCACCGACCATCATGACCAGCTCCGCGTTGCGCGCGCCCTCGACACCGCCCGAGACCGGCGCATCCAGCAGCGCACAGTCCCGGCTCGCAAGCAGTGTACCCAGCTCTTGCACCCTGGTCATGGCCACGGTCGAGGTATCGATGATGATGGTGCCGCTGTGCAGGTGTGGCAGGAGGGTGTTGATGACTTCGCACAGGTCCTCATCGGCGGAGACACATGTGATTATGCACTCGCTCTGCGCGGCCAGGGCCGACAGCGACGCCGCCGGGGTTATCCCGGTGTCTTGCTGGAACTCTTGTGCCCGCTCCGGGCTGCGGTTCCACACCGTTTGCAGTAAGCCTGCACGGTGGAGATTCCGCGCCATCGGCGCGCCCATGGCACCCAAACCTATTATTGATGCTTTCATTACCCTGCCCGTGAACTGTTCATCCTATCGCTTGCACCATTTTGTGATTTTGGCGGCGAGCGATTTTTCATAGCTGGCGCGGTCCTTGAGGGAAAGGTACTCGCGTTCGCCGTCCTTGCCCTTCACGTAGATGCTGCCGGCGTATCGGTATTTGTCGTATTCCTTTTTGGCCCGCGCGCAGTTGCGCTTCGCCTCGGCTCTTTTTTGCTTCTGTTCTGCCCGGGCCTTTTTCTTTTCATTGCGCTCCGCCTCGCGGGCACGCAGGAAGCGTTGCTGTAACTCACGGCGACTGGCTGGTTGATCGGCCTGCCCGGAACCATACTGATCTTTTATATCGACTTCATCGGCATTCGTTGATGTCGGCTTGTCACCGTAATGCACACGCCCCTGGTCATCGACCCACTTGTAGACCCCGGCCTGCAGGCCCGGTGCCAGCAAGACGAGCGCCAGGCAGATAACGGGCTTAAGCAAGTGCACCATAGCAGGCTCCAATGCCGGCTGGCCGGCGGCTTTTATATGCGGGGCACATAACGCGACACAGGCTTGTTGGCCAGTGGCGCAAAGATCAGGCTGCGCGCCTTGTACCAGTAAGTACCGAAAAAGATGATAAAGAGGCCAAACAGCATAAAGATAAACAGGGTGATATTTTCAACCCTGATCATATGCCCTTCGGTCAACTGGATAACGGCGTAGATGGCGTAGGAAATACTCGAGACGAGCAAGGCGCGTCGGTCGACAAACAGTGCCAGCAGGAAAAAACCAATAAAGAAAACAATGGTCAGGATTTCCTTAAACGGTGTCTCGATACCACCCGGGCTCAGCAGGGTGACCATGACGCCATGCACAATCAGGGGCGCGGCCAGCAGATGCAGCCAGAAGGCGCAGTCACTCAGGCGTGTCTTGCGCGCCGCATCCTGCACATCAAACCACATCGCCACCGCGAAGAGCGCCAGGCCATAGCCGCTCAGCACGAGCGCCAGTTTAGAGATATCGATGCCCAGCCAGTAGGTAACGATACCGATTACCCCGGCCGCTATCGGCAACAGGCTGAACGGCATCCGGTGCCGCAGGTAAAAGGCAGCAGCCACCGCGGTCATCAGGCCGATACTGAACAGGCCATGTTTGCCGGTCTCGAAGCTGCCGAGCTTGCTGGTGAAATACAGCATGGCGAGAAGAATGGCGATGCCCGGCAAGGCCAGGCGTCGTGCCCGCACCAGCCACTCGGCGATCAACGCGAACGCGGCTACCGGGATCAGGTTGGCATAGCCCTGCAGGTCAAAGCGGCTCAGCGCCACGGCAACAAACACGACCCCGAGGGTAATGAAGATGTCGCCGAAGCTCCTGACAAACTTCAGCTGCTCCTCACCGGTCTCGCTATCCACCTCTTCACTGGCATCTTCGTGCAAGAAGGCATGCAACGGGGCAACCTGCTCGTTGCTGATAATGCCGTGGTCTGCCGCTTCCTGTAACTTGTTTTTTTCTATCATCACGTCTTCTTTTGGTTTCGTCGGATTGTGTTTACTTTAGCATAGCGGTCAAGCCGGTTCCGGCAACCTATTTCAGGCGATCCAGGCGCAGTCTTGTCCGGCCGTCAAACAGGCGCCGCCCGGCCATCAGCACCGCAGCCACCGTGCCAAAGCCGGTACCGGCGGCGATCAGGAACATGATCAGGATCTGGTACTTCACGGCCTCCATCGGCGGCGTGCCGGACAGTATCTGGCCGGTCATCATGCCCGGCAGGCTGACGATACCGGCCGCCGCCATGGAATTAATGATGGGGATCATGCCCAGGCGCATGGCATTGCGGCGAATATTGCTGATGGCGACACTGGCGCTGTGGCCGAGCATCAGCCGCGCCTCGATTTGCCGGCGTTGCTCGCGGGCAGTCTGTGTCAGGTGTTCGAGTCCCAGCGCGATGCCCGTCATGGTGTTGCCCAGCAGCATGCCCAGCAGGGGGATGGAATACTGTGGTGTATACCAGGGATCGGTATTGATGATGACGGTCAGCGCCAGCAGCGTGACGACAAAGGTCGATACAAACATGGACAGGGTGCCCATGCCAAAACCCCACCAGCCGACAAAGCGGTGCGTTTGCCGCGCCATGACCTCGCGCCCCGCCAGCAACAGCATGATGCTGACAACCAGGGTCATGTAGACAAGGTCGACATTCTCAAACAGCGCCTTCAGGACCACGCCGATCAGCATCAGCTGGACGACCGTGCGCAGACTGGCAACCAGCAACTGCTGCGTGATGCCAAGCTGCAGCCACAGGCTCAGGCCCGCCAGCAGCAAGACCAGCACAGCGGCCAGCGACAGATCAAAGGCGGAGAGTGTAATGATATTCATGGCTGCATTTCCTCAGGCCCGCTATCCCTGGCCAGGCCTTGCGGGGTTAACAGGTAATGCCGGCCGGCGACACGTTTGATCTGCGCCATGTCATGGCTGACCCATATCGCCGCGGCACCGTGCTGTTCCTGGTAGCGGGCGATCAGGGCCTCGACCTTGTTGACGCTCTCCGGGTCGAGGTTGGCGGTTGGTTCATCGAGCAGGAGTACCTCGGGCTGCATGCTCAACAGGCGCAGCAGCGCGAGGCGCTGTTTTTCGCCACTGGACAGCCGCTCCACCGTCCAGCCCATGCAGTCTTCATTAAAGCCCAGCGCCTGCAACATCCCGTTATCCATCGCGGTGAAATGCTCGCCCACCCGTTCTGCCCACCAGCCACTCTCCGCTGCCAGCAGCGCCACCCGGGCGCGCCACTCCGTAGCCGGCATCGTCTGCTGTTCCTGTCCATCCAGCCAGATCTGTCCCGTATGTGGGTCAAGATCCGCGACGCTGCGCAGGAACAATGACTTGCCCACCCCCGAGGGGCCCGACAGGCCAACGCATTCACCGGCCCCCACTTCCAGGCTCATCGCCGGCACCTGCGCCGTGGAGACATCTTCTATACGTAAATGCGTCATTCTTATTGGTTGCAACCCGGATCAGTAATTCAAGGCCAGCATTATGGCAGAACCCTGCAGCCCCAAGAAGGTGTCGCTGCTAGCAAGCTGGCGCGGGGTGGTTATGATGAAGCTTGATGGGGCTCTGTAAGCCTGAACCTCTCGCTCTTTCGAGAGCCGCCATGATCAACATTTCAAGTATTCTGCCCCTTGATTAGATAACCGCGGGTAGTTCAATAACCTTAACGTTGCGCCATAACGCTGGTGTTAAAACGCTTATCCGGCTCAACCTGGCTAACACTATCATCTAATTGGTCAAGCACTGGTGTAAGCTCATCGAGTCTGGCGAACGGGGTTGGGTGCGTCTTGAACATAAGTGAGACACTATCATCGTCAGGGTTAACGCTGTCGAGGGTTTGCAACACGCTGGCAAGGCCGTAGGGGTCATAACCGGCACGCGCGGCAATCACCACGCCCATGCGGTCTGCTTCATATTCATCTTCTTTGTCCAGGCCGCGCAGGTACATGTCCTTGAGGCCGTTGACCAGTTCAGTCGCCATGAAATTATCTTGAGCGCCGCTGGTCTGACTGGCGAGTTTAACGATACCGGACACACCGCTGCTGCTGAAGCTGGTGATGGCTTTGACATGATGTTTTTGCAGCACATGGGCCGCCTCATGGGCCAGCACACCTGCAAGCTCAGATTCACTGGACATGGTTTGCAGTAACCCCCTGGTGATAAACACATAGCCGCCGGGTGAGGCGAAGGCGTTCAGGTGCGGTGTATCAAGAACACAAAAGCGCCATGGCAAATCCGGTCGTTCGCTCTGCGAGACCACCCAACGTCCAACCTTGTTGATGTAACGCTGCAGTGCCGGATCATCAACAGGTTTGGCTGCACCGAGTAGAACAGCCGCGGCATTGCGGCCAATTTCAATCTCTTCTTCTTCGCTAATGCCCGTTACGGTACGGCCAATATCGCCGATACCACTGACGACTTGTCCAATGTCGATCCCATTGCCTGAATCACTGCCGCCACCAAGCAGGCTGCCAAAACCACCAATATCCAATGCCGCGGTCATACCCGGCAGCGCACTAAGTAACACAGCGAGCATGAGTCTTGCACGAATCGATGTTTTCATGGCTATTCGTCCTCACTCCGGTTGTCGTCATTATCTTTACTTCGCCCGGCAGTAATGTACTCCACATGTTTATTCTGTAAGCCGACTTCATCAGCCGCCGCCTGCCCGGTATCTGCATCCACGGCATAGTGTTCCAGCTGCTCTAATGCCGCTGGATCAGGTTCGGCATTTTTCAGTTCTTCTTCGTCGATACCTCTTACGGCTGTGGCAGCGGTAACCTTATTGCTTTTCTCATGACCAGTGGCGAGTCCACCTATCAGCTCGTCGATGCCTTTCCCCTCAGGATCCGGTTTCTGCCGTTTGCCGTTTTTCTCGTGTTTCACAGTGAGCAGGCGCACCCAGCCGGTTTTTTCACCCTGGCTGATTTCATACCAGCCGCCCTGGCGACGGTGAATACGCACCTTGCTTTGTGCCGCCAGTGTAGCGATTGAATCTGCCGTCTTGCCGGGGGCATTGCGAAGCTCGCTGTCACGAGTAAGGATGCCGGTTCTGTCAGCGGCAGCCAGGCTGGTACTGAGAAGCAGCATGATAAGCGCAGTGTGAAGTAGATTTATATTCACGGCCGTATCCTTTTAAATCATATTGTGGTTATTGTGTATGATTAATGGCGTGGTTCAAAAATCCGGACCTGCTCATCACGGCCTTTAACGGAAACACTGCCGTGATCGATAAATTCGAGTGTATCACCACATTGTGATTTTGTCGCCGCAGAGACCAGGATACGCGCCACATCCTTGGTTTGTCCTTCCAGGCGGCTGGCGGTATTTACCGTGTCGCCGATACAGGTGTAATCAAGTTTATTCTCGGAGCCGATCATGCCCACCACCGCTTCGCCACTGTGTATGCCGATGCCGATATCAAAGCTCTCACCTATTTCGCCACCGATTTCCCGCCTGAAGGCCTGTAACACCTCGATCATTTCCAGTGCCGCTTCCACCGCGTGTTGCGCATGCCCGGGGTCACTGATGGGCGCACCCCAGAAGGCCATGATGGCATCACCGATAAACTTGTCCACGGTGCCGCCATGTTTAAATATAACCGCCGTCTGGTAGCCAAAATACTTATTCAGTAAGGCGACAATCTCCTCGGGTTCACGGTGCTGGGACATCGTCGTGAAACCGCGAATATCAGAAAACAAAACCGTGACCTGGGTACGTTGTGCATTAAAGTATTTCGTCAGGCCAGCATCGCCCATACTGACCAGGTCATTGACCACCCGTGGGTCAACGAAGCGGCCAAACATCTGGATAGAACGCTCCCGGGTGCGGCGTTCACTCAGGTAGCTATATAAGGCGGCCAGGGTATAGAACAACCAGCCAAAGACAAGCGGGCGCAGCACCGGCACAATGACCAATACATTTACCGCCAGGTAACTCGCCAGCAGGGTAAGCCCCGTCAGGCCCACATAGCCAAAGAAGATTCTTGAATGGTTGTTCGTATAACGAAATGTGAATAACAGGGACATAATGACAAGTACTGTCAACAACGGTGCAAATGCCTTGTGCGGCTCTTGCATATAGCGCTGATTTTTCAGGTTATCCATGGCGGTCGCTACAAATTCAACACCGGGTTGCAGGCTGCTGATGGGGGACGCCCGCAAGTCGCCGAGTGAGGTAGCCGTTGCACCAATCACCACGATCTTGTCACGCAGTTCGTGCGCGTCACGTGCCTGGGGCCGGCCGTTTTTATCTTCCTTGTCGGTATCGATGCTTTTGAATAAATCGTAAAAGGCGATACGGTGGTGGGCGAACACACCACCACGCCAGTGCAGGCGAATACTCTCCCCCTGCGGTAAGGGATAGTCTAAATCCCGTGCTACCCGGGCGGGCAACGAAGGGATCTGCCAGCCGTAGGCCTCCTGATAGAGATCGTAGCGCCGACCAACGCCATCGCTGTCAGCATTGAAATTAACGATACCAATACGGCTGACATCACTATCAAGCTGCCTGAGCAGGGCATCGATGATATGAATGGGCAATGCCAGTGCGATGTTGGCATTGGCTGACGCCGCCGTGGTGGGTACAAAACCGAGCGCCGCTCCTGCCTTCTCCAGGTCGATGTTGCTTTTATCGTCTCCTGAAACAGGTAGCCGCGCGATAGCAAAATAGAGGTTATCTGTAGCACTGGCTACTTCGGCAAAATACGCATCGCTGCCTGCATTGACACTGTTGTCTAAATCAGTGAATAAAACATCATACAAAACAGCTTTCGGTTGTTGTTGCCGTATGGCTTCCAGTAACTCGGCATGTATGGCACGCGGCCAGGGGTATCGTCCGGCATCGATATCCGGATCATTGGCCATTCTGTCGAGGCTGTAATTATCAATATCGACAATGATGATATCCGGGTCAGGCTGCAGCGGTTCGGCGTTGACCCGCACAAAACTGTCACTGAGTTCATTCTCTGTCCCCACGAGAATATTCAACAGGCCATACTCGACGGTCGCGAGCAGCAACACGCCTAGTGCAAGATAGGTCAATGGCAGGTAGTTGTTGCGCAAAACAGCCTCCTTGGTGTCGTTTTTTTATTCTTTCTATACAGGACTGGTGGGCTTGAAGCAAACAAACAAATCAAGGGATTCACCCTTGCCTTGATCGCATCAACTCCACCTCCTCATTAGACTTACACCCACAGGACATTTAGTTGGCATCCTTTCCAGCCATCATTTCTTTAAGCTTCTCTAAGTTTTTGTTGTGCTTATGCGTTACACTATCGCCGATTAAAATAGCCAATATCCAGCAAATAATCGGACCTATTATTGCCTAAGCAGAAGCGATGGCCATTACGATTAAAATAACTCCGCCGACTACTGAGGAATACAGAAGGCCTAATGGTCCGAGAAAGAAAGTCAAAAAGAAGGATGCCGTTCGGGAGTTTTCATTCAGATTCATGCCTACTCCTTATTGTCTATTATCCGGTTCTACATCAACTCGCAATTACTGATGGAATTCGTAACTGCGACTCTCGATCTTCAAGACCGCCAGCGCAGATGGTCGCGTGGAAGCAGTTGTTATGCGGCTGATTCATGTTCAGCATCCCAGCCAGGAAAGACCAGTACAGCCGGATGGCAATTCAGTGCTCTCGCCAATACTTTGGCTCTTTCAACTCCGAGTTGAATACGATTATTTTCAATAGCGGAGATCGTTGACTGCGGAATACCAGTTAATTCAGCCAGTTCGTTTTGGCTGAGCTCCTGCAATTCGCGCAGGATTTTAACAGATTCTCCTACGGAAACATCGATGCGTTTTTTGGCTTTGGAATACTCTCTCATGTTACTTCCTCCGATAATCGTGAGGTGTCACGCTTACAACTTCGACGAGAATTCTATCTTTCTCTACTTTGTATATGACTCTGAATTGTTGATTTAAACGGGATGACCTATGCCCTTTCCAATCCCCGCTTAACGATTCGTCGTGAAACCCCTTGATTTTACGTAACCCCTGAGAGCCGGACAGGCTCACGATATCCTTCCATTTCTCGTACCGTTTAAGTACGTCGTTTGGTATTGAACCAAGTTGTTTGGGAACGCGCCTATGTTCATATATGGACCACATACCATTATTAGTATATATACCAATAATGGTATGTCAATGACATTTTTACGCATAACGTTACCCATAAACCGAACAAACCAAGCGCAACGAAATGAGCTCCAGCAAACGCCTTGTTAGCCCTTATTTGGAAATACGTTTTGTCCTGTAAGGTTCATTATGGATACCTCACCCATTTCCAATGAGTCGAGGCAATTATAAGCACCTCAACCATCTCCGATGTCCGTGGGGCTTTAGGTTTTTGCGTTTATATAGGCATCTGTGGCTGATAATTTCACCACTCAAAGATACCCTGATGACACTGGGACAGTGGAATAGGGTACTCATAATGAAGCTTGAAAAGCTTCTATGAGCCACCCTACGGGGGTTCATTATGCTGTCTCACAGGATCCTGTCGGCTCCATTGTGAGTACCCTACGCTTCCAGCGTCAGGGCAACCTCAACCATCTCCGATGGTTCGAGGCATAAAAAACGGGCGCCGAAGCGCCCGTTGAATTCAACCACGAGGGTCGAGAGGTTTAGCTTTTATTATTTAGTGGATACAAACTCCGGATAGGCCTCGATGCCGCATTCGGATTGATCGACACCTTCGTACTCTTCTTCCTCGCTGACGCGGATTCCCATCACGGCCTTGATCACGAACCAGGTTACGAGGCTGGCAGCAAAGACCCAGATGAAGATGGTCAACAGGCCGGCGAACTGGCCGCCGAAGGTTGCGCCGCTGTTGGTCAGTGGTACGGCCATAAGCCCCCACATACCGACGACACCGTGAACCGAGATGGCACCGACCGGGTCATCGATCTTCATCTTGTCGAGAGCGACAATCGAGAACACGACCAGAGCACCACCGGCAGCACCGATAAGGGTGGCAGACAGCGCGGTTGGTGTGGAAGGCTCGGCAGTGATGGCGACCAGGCCAGCCAGGGCACCGTTCAGGGCCATGGTCAGGTCGGCCTTGCCGAACATGAGCTTGGCGATGATGAGCGCGGCAATGACACCACCGGCGGCAGCGGCATTCGTGTTCAGGAACACCATGGCCACGGAGTTGGCGCTTGCCATATCACCCAGCTTCAGCACCGAACCGCCGTTAAAGCCGAACCAGCCCATCCAGAGGATGAAGGTCCCCAGCGTGGCCAGCGGCAGGTTGGCACCTGGAATCGCATTGACGTGTCCGTCTGGGCCGTACTTGCCCTTGCGCGGGCCAAGCAACAGTACCCCGGCGAGTGCGGCTGCAGCACCGGCCATGTGCACAATGCCTGAACCTGCAAAGTCGGAGAAGCCGAAATCATCACCCAGGCTGAACATGCCGAATACTGACTTGCCACCCCATGTCCAGGCACCTTCCATCGGGTAGATGAAGGCAGTCATGACAACGGCGAACAGGATAAAGGCCCACAGCTTCATGCGCTCGGCAACGGCACCAGAGACGATAGACATGGCGGTTGCCACGAACACCACCTGGAAGAAAAAGTCAGAGGCGCTGGAATATACCGAATCCCCACCGAAGCCGTTTGCCGCCGATGCGGCAAGCGCATCCTTGGTCAGGTTTTCGCCACCGGCGATGCCTTCAAGGAACAGGCCACCGTCATACATAATCTCGTAACCGACAACCATGTATGCCGTACAGGCAATCGCAAACAGGACGACGTTCTTGGTCAGGATTTCCGTTGTGTTCTTGGACCGGACCAGGCCCGCCTCCAGCATCGAGAAACCTGCTGCCATCCACATTACCAGCGCGCCGCATACCAGGAAGTAAAAGGTATCGATGGCATACTGCAATTCAAAAATATTATTTTCCATCTTGCTTACTCCTGTTGTTAAAGCGCTTCCGGACCGGACTCGCCAGTACGGATGCGGACGGCCTGCTCCAGGTCAAAGACAAAGATCTTGCCGTCACCGATCTTGCCGGTATTGGCAGCCTTTGAAATGGCCTCAAGCACCTGTTCAACCAGATCATCATTGATGGCGACATCAAGCTTCACCTTGGGCAGAAAATCGACGACATATTCCGCCCCGCGGTATAACTCGGTGTGCCCCTTCTGACGACCGAACCCCTTTACTTCTGTAACTGTTATCCCCTGCACGCCGATTTCGGATAGCGCTTCCCGCACATCATCGAGCTTGAAGGGTTTAATAATTGCGCTTACTAATTTCATTTTTATTCCTCCTGCCGGTTGGCCCCACTTGCAGCAAGCGGGGCTCAAGCATGGCTAATGTTTAGAAGCTCTTTGCAACGGTGAAGATGAAGCGGTCATCACAAATATTTGCATTACCACAATTCGTACTGTCATTCAGATCGGTATCGGTGTAATCGAGGGCAAAATCAAAGCCGCCCATCGACTTGCTCAGACCGACCTTCCAGTCGTCGTAATCCTGACCATCATCGATATCCTGGAAGCCGTAGTGCAGGCCCAGGGCGAAATCGTTCATCAGCGGAATGTCCACGCCCACGGTGGTGTAGGTCGCGTCGCCGGTGCCGCCGAAGAAGTCACTCGAGTAGTTCAGGCCGGCACTGACCGCGGCCGGGCCGAAGTCATAAGACAGGGAACCATAGACTTCGGTAAAATCGTAATCTCCTGCCCTGGCGGCATCAGAGCTCGGGTAGTCGTAATAGATCACGCCGACGTCATAACCGAGCTTGTTGCTAAGCTCACCAGCGAAACCGGCGTAGTAGTCGACCTCGATATCGGCATCGTCACCAAAGTCCAGGTTGGATGCCCAGATACCGGCATACAGGCCGTTTGATACGGCCATATCGAATCCGCCCTGAACGGCCGGGCCATCTGTCTGGGAAATGCCGCGGAATACATAGTCGGTTGTTAATGCCACATTGCCGCTGAACTCCACCTCGGCCATAGCCAGGCCTGAGCCGGCCATGAGGGTTGCTGCCGCAATGCTTGTTAATGTCTTTTTCATGTCTCTATCTCCTGACGCTTTTGATAAAATTAGGGTCTGCCAAATGAAACCGGGTGGAAGTCGTTTACCACTTGCACTGCTAATTGCACAAGCTATGCCAAGTAATTATTTTTTAATAATTACAATAAGTTATCCAATTCACTGGACGCCATATGGGGAAATACCTGCACCAATAAATCTCAGTGCACAATATTGGTGCCCCGTTTTGGTGCTGAAATAATCGTCACTGTCCAGATTTTTTGGTTACACTTGGGCATCAGTCACACTGGATGGACTTATGAACGAAACACGTAACCTTATAGATGATCTGACACGCCAGTTACGCGAGTCCCTGCCGGACGGCCTGGCAACGGCGCGCGAAGACTTCGACGAGACCCTGCGTCTGGCCATTTCTGCTGCTGTGTCGCGTATGGACCTGGTTACTCGTGAAGAATTTGATGTTCAGGCTGCCGTGCTGGCCCGTACCCGGGAAAAGCTCGAGGCGCTGATAACACGTTTGCAGGAACTCGAAAACAAGACATAAACCGCATGGGCAGGATGCTTGTGCTAACGAACAAGGAAGTCAGGTATGTCGCTTGCTATTGTCTACAGCCGCGCTGCGGCCGGTATCACCGCACCGCTGGTCAGTGTTGAAATCCACATCTCCAATGGTCTGCCCGCGCTCTCGATTGTGGGGCTGGCTGAAACCGAGGTTCGCGAGAGCAAGGAGCGCGTGCGCAGCGCGATAATCAACTCCAATTTTGACTTCCCGGCACGCCGCATCACTATCAACCTGGCACCGGCCGACCTGCCCAAGCAGGGCGGGCGCTTCGATCTCGCTATCGCACTCGGTATCCTCCACGCCTCGGGCCAGCTCGAGGCCCCCGAGCTTGCTGATTATGAATTCAGCGGTGAGCTGGCACTGACCGGACAGTTGCGCTCCATACGCGGTGCCCTGCCTATCGCCATTGCCGCCCACCAGGCGCGTCGCCAGCTTATCCTGCCCGCTGAAAACGCCGCCGAGGCCAGCCTCATCCAGGATGCCAGGCAATATTCAGCGCAACACCTGCTCGAGGTCTGTGCGCACCTGAACGGCACAGCACGACTGCCCGCCCGGCACGGCCGGCCCGATAACTGTCAGCCGCTTCACACTGATGACCTTGCCGAGGTGCGCGCCCAGCATCATGCCCGGCGGGCGCTGGAGATCGCCGCCGCCGGGGGCCATAACCTGATCATGATCGGCCCGCCCGGCACCGGCAAGACCATGCTGGCGAAACGCCTGCCCGGTATTCTGCCGGACATGAGCGAGGACGAGGCCCTTGAATCCGCGGCGGTGTTGTCTGTCAGCTCGCAGGGTTTCGACCCCGACCTCTGGCGTCAGCGGCCCTTCCGTTCTCCGCATCACACCGCCTCGGCGGTGGCACTCGTGGGTGGTGGCAGCCAGCCCCGCCCCGGCGAGATCTCGCTCGCCCATCATGGCATCCTGTTTCTTGATGAGTTGCCTGAATTCGAGCGGCGCGTGCTCGAGGTGTTGCGCGAACCGCTCGAGAGTGGCTATATCTCGATCTCGCGCGCCGCGCGGCAGGCTGAGTTTCCTGCGCGCTTTCAGCTTATTGCCGCAATGAACCCCTGCCCCTGTGGCTATCTCGGTGACCCGGCCGGGCGCTGCCATTGCAGCGTGGAACAGGTCATGCGTTACCGGGCACGGATTTCCGGGCCACTGCTGGATCGCATCGATATGCATATCGAGGTGCCGCGCCTCAAGCACGAACATCTGCATAATAGCGAGCCGGGGGAAAACAGTGCCTCGGTACGGGCGCGGGTACAGGCGGCGCGGCAACGCCAGCTGCAGCGTTGCGGCAAGACCAACCATACCCTCAGCAACAAGGAAATTGACACCTGTTGCCGGCTACGGCCTGACGACGCCCTTCTGCTCGAGAGCGCCATCGAGAAGCTTGGCCTTTCCGCCCGCGCCTGGCACCGCATCATCAAGCTTGCGCGTACGATTGCTGACCTGGCGGGGAGTGAGGACATTGCCACCCCGCATCTGCAGGAAGCTATCGGTTATCGTCGCCTTGATCGGCCCCTTCGCGGCCGGGGATAAACTGCAATCGGTTGCGTTTTGCTTTATCATTGCGTCAGTAAATATTCCCGACATCCTCACTTATGCTAAAAAAGCGACTCCGTATACCGGGCGGTCAGGGCAAGGCGCTTGGCGCTGAACTTGACCTGCCGGAAAATAACAAGCCACGCGCTTACGCCCTGTTCAGTCACTGCTTTACCTGTTCCCGCAACCTGAAGTCTTTTCATGTCATTTGTGAAGAGCTGGCGAAACAGGGTATCGGTGTACTGCGCTTTGACTTTACCGGCATTGGTGACAGTGACGGCGACTTCGCCCAAACCAACTTTGCCAGCGATGTTGAGGATATTATCGCCGTCGCCGATTACATGGCCGCCAACTATGCGCCGGTTAAATTGTTAATCGGCCACTCGATGGGGGGCACGGCCATACTCCATGCCGCCGGCCGGATCCCCAGCTGCACGGCCGCGGTCACACTCGCCGCGCCCGCCGACCCCGGCCATGTCGCGCGCCACTTCATCGGCAAGCGGCCCGAGGTCAACAAGACCGGCAAGGCTGAAATTACCGTAGGCGGCATGCATTTCCAGGTGGGCGAGAAGTTTTTCCAGGACCTTGCCTATCCGGATGACGGCTCCAGTCTGCGCACCTACCAGAAACCCTTGCTAATCTGCCAGTCGCATGACGATGAATTACTCGACTTCCAGCATGCCGAGAACATTTATCGGCACGCCGGCAAACCGGCCTCGATCGTCAGCCTCGAACACGCCGACCACCTCCTCAAGCTCCAGCAGGACTCGCATTATCTTGCCAATATCATTTGCGCCTGGGCGGGTCGTTATCTCTAGGCAATAAAAAACCCACATAAGTGTCGGTATGGTGGAGCAACTGACACTAACATAACCCTTATAAGTGTCAGTATGGTAGAGCAACTGACACTAACATAACCCTTATAAGTGTCAGTATGGTAGAGCAACTGACACTAAAAAAGGCCAGCCGAGGCTGACCTTTTCGAGTTCCCTGACCTTCGTACCGAAGGTTCAGGGCATTACTTGCCTTCTTCCACTATATATTCCACGGCAGACTTGACGGCATCGTCAGACAGGGCCGGGTTACCACCCTTGGCCGGCATCACGCCCTTGTCGCCGGTGAAGCCGTTGATGGCGTGGCCAACCAGCACATCCATGCCCTTGGCAATGCGGTCTGACCAGGCAGCCTTGTCACCCAACTTCGGCGCACCGGCGGCACCTGTACCATGACAGGCAAAACAGGCAGAAGCATAAACATCCTTGCCACTCTGCTCGGTAGCCGCAACCTCGTCACCCCCGGCTGCTGCCGTATCGCCGGCTTCAGTCACTTCGGCAACCGGTGCAATCCGCTCGGCAATTGCCGAGTCATCAGCCTCACCTGTGGCTGACTGGTCGTTATTATAGAAACCGCCCGTCATGAACTGTGCGACGACAAAAATCAGTATGGCAAACGCGACCAGACCCAGAATAAACTGCGTCAGGGTCTTCATTACATGGCTATCTTGCTGTCCCATGGTCTTTCCCCTTGAAAATGTAGGCTACAGTGGCCGCGAACATGGCCACCAGTGAAAAATCAGGGCCAGAGTATGCCACAATCGGGCCGTCATAAAATACTAAACTACGGAAAAATAAGTGATATACCCATCAAAGATAGACGTCGCGAGTCCACAACGGTATGCTTGCCACGCTCCGGTCATTCCTGTGGCCGGAGAACGAAGTTCATCCCGAGATAATACAGGGGTTATCACGAATAACCCTTCTCGTTAACCGGGAATAAGCTCTACATTATGCGCTCGTAGCTCAGCTGGATAGAGTGTTGGCCTCCGAAGCCAAAGGTCGTGGGTTCGACTCCCGCCGAGCGCACCATTTAAATCAAGTAGTTAGCGACAATCTAACTTCACCGAAAATTGTCTGTGCCCATATTGTGCCCAGCGAAGACCTCATTCTTAACCGGGTTTCCACTACAGGGGTAATTAGTAGCTTTAAGTTATGAGCTCAACGTATCTCACTGGCCCGGAACGCCCTACTGAAATGGAAAATATTGGATATACTCCTGGCTATATACAGAAATTCAAGAGTCAATAAATTCCATACGTACTATGCCTCACAAAAAAACAAATTACTCCACTAAACGGTTAATTTATATTGGCATAATTTTAGCGGCGCTTATCTCTCTCTATTTCGTACTCGAACAAGCAGGGGCGCTGGCCTTTCTGGAAAACACTGCCAACCTGAGGCCATGGATACAACAACAAGGACCCGTCGGCCCTTTTCTCATTATCGGCTTAATGATGATTGCCATCATCATGAGTCCTGTACCAAGCGCACCGATAGCGCTGGCTGCCGGGGCAATTTATGGCCATACCATAGGCACAATCTATATTGCCATTGGCTCGGTTCTTGGTGCAACTGCTGCATTTTATATTGCGCGAATTTCAGGCATTGATGTTACGCGTAAATGGCTGGGTAATAATTACGGAAAAAGTTTGAGCGGCACCCATAACATGCTTATGTTTATTGTATTTATTTCGCGTTTATTACCCTTTATTTCTTTCGATATGATCAGCTATGCGGCGGGGGTCACCTCATTGAGTTACTGGCGTTTCGCGATTGCCACACTTGCCGGAATTATTCCGGCAAGTTTTTTATTAGCCCACTTTGGCAGCGAGCTCGCCACCGCTGAAAGCCAACGCATCGGATTAACGATATTGTTACTTAGCGCCATATCACTCATCATTTTTGTTATTAAACGATTCTCAGACCACCGGAAATAATTCTCTCGTAATCAGTAAGCCTCTTTCTTATCATTACCAGAATCACCTCTCATCGCCAAAAAAAACCGGTTAGATTGCTGATGGCGAAGGGCTGTGGCCAATATGTGAACATCGTCCACAGCCCTTAATGCTGCTTAATCAATAATTGTGACGCCGCGCATGGTGTGTGACCACCACCTTCTTTGCCGCAGCCGCATCTATGTTTAGCATCTCGGAAAATCCGGCTGACCGCACTTTGGTATTGCGGCGTCGGTAATCACCTCCAATGTCAAGCAAAAGGCGATCATCAGCCCCAAGAACCTCGATGTGTATATGTCCGTATATAGGGCCTCTGCCTGCAATTTTTCGTATTACCTCACCACGCACGCGCAACGCAGACTCTATTTGTGTGACTGTGACGTTGCCAACACTCGCCAACCGGGAGTCGACTTTTTCGATGATAATACTATCGGTAACAGAATCTTCAATTCCTGCAAACATTGCGCATCCACTCAACGTAATGGTTGACAATAATATGGATAAATAACCTTTCATTCGCATCTCCTGATGCTTTATCCGTTATGCATGTTGTCTATGTTCAAACTATCCGATTCGGTTAGCTATCTTTGGCGTTCCGATAAACCATACGATATAACGCTGGCAGCACCAGCAAAGTAAGCAGGGTCGATGACACAATGCCGCCGATCACTACAGTTGCCAGAGGTCTCTGCACTTCAGCACCAGTGCCAACGTTCAGGGCCATAGGAACGAAACCCAGGCTGGCCACCAGCGCGGTCATCAGTACCGGGCGCAAGCGTCTAAGCGCCCCCTGCACAATGGCAGGTTCCAGTGCCATGCCTTGAATCCGCAGGTCGCGTATGAAAGACAGCATTACCACGCCATTGAGTACCGCGACGCCGGAGAGAGCGATAAAACCCACTCCTGCCGAGATAGACAGTGGCAGGTCACGCAGTGCAAGAGCGGCCACGCCACCGGTAAGCGCGAGCGGCACACCACTGAATACCAGTGCCGCATCTTTGATTGAGTTGAACGCCATAAACAACAGTCCGAAGATGATCAACAAGGTCAGTGGCACCACTACCGAGAGTCGTTTAGAGGCAGAGATAAGTTGTTCGAAGGTGCCACCATAATCCAGCCAGTACCCGGCGGGCAATTGCACACGTTCACCGACTGCACTTTGCACATCGGCAACGAACCCCCCGAGGTCACGGTCACGCACATTAGCAGTCACCACGATGCGACGCTTGCCATTCTCGCGACTAATTTGATTCGGTCCCTGAGTGAATGAAATATCTGCAACCTCACCCAATGGAATGCTGTGCGGCGTAACACGAGCCACTCTCATCACATCTGCATCGCCACTCACCTCATCACCACTATCTTCCGGTAATCGTATGGGCAGGCGGGACAGATGCTCCAGGTCGGTACGCAACAATTCAGGCAAGCGCACCACCAGATCGAAACGGCGATCTCCTTCAAACACCTGGCCTACCTTCTCGCCGCCCATTGAAATGCGCAGGGTTTCATGCACTGCTGTGACATTCAGTCCGTAGCGAGCCAGCCGTTCGCGGTCAGGCATCACCATTAAGGTTGGCAAACCGGTGGCTTGCTCGATACGTACATCTGACGCACCGGGCACGGTTGCCAACACTTTTTCTACCTGTTCTGCGAGTTCCACCAGCGTATCGAAGTCATCCCCGTAGACTTTCACTGCGAGGTCCGAACGCACCCCGGAGATTAACTCGTTAAAACGCATCTGGATGGGCTGGGTGAATTCATAGTTATTACCAGGAATGGCACGCGCAGCCGCAGCTAACTCTTCTACAAATTGTGCCTTGGGCTTGTCCGGATCCGGCCATTGCTCACGCGGCTTTAACATAACGAAGGTGTCAGCCACGTTCGGCGGCATAGGATCAGTAGCCACTTCAGCTGTGCCTAGTTTGGCGAATACATGTGACACTTCCGGGAACTCGCTTATTCGTGATTCCAATGCCTCTTGCATCGCTACTGCCTGAGAGAGGCTGGTACCGGGAATGCGCAGGGCATGCACAGCCATGTCGCCTTCGTCGAGGTTAGGCACGAACTCGGCACCCATGCGTCCGGCATAAATTGCCGACACGACCACCAGACTGATGGCCACCATGACTACTTGCCAGCGATTGCTTAAAGCCATATATAATGCAGGCTCATATGCACGACGCAAACCCGCCATCAAGCGATTGTCATGTTCTTTGACTTTTCCACTAACGAACAGGGCCACGGCGGCAGGGACTGCGGTGACGGACAATACTAATGCTGCCAGTAATGCTGTTACTACGGTAAAGGCCATCGGGTGGAACATCTTGCCTTCGATACCAGTGAGGGCAAAGATCGGGAGGTAGGCGATCAGGATGATCAACACACCGAATACACTCGGCCGTACCACTTCGACGGTAGCCTCGCGCACCAGGCGAAGACGCTCCTTCAGATCGGGCAAGGAACCGTGCATACGCTGGTAGGCTGCCAGCCTCGTCAGGCAGTTCTCGACGATGATTACCGCGCCGTCCACGATCAGGCCAAAGTCCAGTGCCCCCAGACTCATGAGGTTGGCAGACACCTGCGATTCCACCATGCCTGTGATGGTCATTAGCATTGCTGCAGGGATGACGGCGGCTGTAATCAGTGCCGCTCGCCAATTACCAAGCAACAATAATAATACTATGATCACCAACAGCGCCCCTTCGACAAGGTTCTTCTGCACAGTTGCGATGGTCTTGTCTACTAACGTGGTACGGTCATACAGCGGGGTCAGCTCCACCCCTTCAGGTAGCGAAGGCTTGATTGCCTCAAGACGTGCGGCTGTCGCCTGTGATACCACGCGACTGTTTTCACCGACCAGCATGAAGACAGTACCGAGTACCACCTCCTTGCCGTTCTGGGTGGCTGCACCGGTACGCAATTCGTGTCCCAGGGTGACCGTGGCAACATCGGCGAGCAGGATCGGCACACCGTTGCGCATGGCGACGGCAAGACCCCGGATTTCATCCAGGTTGGCCAACTGGCCCGGCGAGCGGATCAGATACTGCGCGCCAAAACGCTCGATATAACCCGCTCCAGTGTTCAGATTATTGCGCGCTAAAGCTGCCATCAGGTCTTGCAATGTCAGGTCGTGGGCCAGCAATTTGTCAGGGTCAGGCAGCACATGAAACTGCTTGGTATAACCGCCGATGGTGTTGACCTCTACTACACCCGGGGTCTGGCGCAATTGTGGTCGCACAATCCAGTCTTGTACTGTGCGCAGCTCCATTGGCGTCAGTTCCGATCCCTCCCTGGCCGCAACCGTGTACATGAAGATTTCGCCCAGGCCTGTAGCGATAGGCCCCATCGCCGGTTCAATTCCTTGCGGCAGGCGCTCCTTTACTTCTATCAAACGCTCACTAATCAACTGGCGTGCCCAATAGATATCAGTCCCATCCTCGAAAACCACGGTAACCTGAGAGAGGCCGTAACGTGATACTGAACGCGTCTCGGTTAACCGCGGCAAGCCAGCCATCGCTGTCTCTATAGGAAAGGTGATGCGTTGCTCTGATTCCAGTGGCGAATAACCCGGGGCCTCAGAATTGATCTGCACCTGAACGTTAGTGATATCCGGCACGGCATCAATGGCCAAACGGCTAAAGTTGTATATTCCCAGGGCCATAAGCCCGAGGGTGATCACCAATACCAGCCAACGGTGGGCCAGTGAGGCGGAAATGATACGATTCAACATCGTGCTACTCCTCAGTGGTCGTGACTGGCACCGGACTTTTCAATGTCCGCCTTGATTAGGTAACTATTACTCGTGACATATTCGGTGCCGGGTTTGAGTCCTCCAAGTACCTCAGCCCACTCGTCATTTTGACGACCAAGCTTCAGCATACGTACTTCGTAGGTATCTCCAATGCGGGCAAATACAACCTGGAAATCGCGAAAGCCCTGAATAGCTGACTGACGTACAGCCAATGCGACAGGGTGTTCAGCTACTGTTAACTGTCCGCGAACGAATTGACCGGGACGCAGTTGACCATTAACGTTGTCCAACACCACTCGTGCCTGCACACTCTGGCTGGCATGAGCCGCCAGTGGTGATACCCACTCGATGCTGCCGGTGATACTTTTCCCATCAAGTGTTTCAATGGTTACATCCTGTCCCGGTTTAACCCGCGACATATCACGGCTGAACACATCCAGCTCTACCCATACCTGAGATAGCCCGGCGACTACAAATAGGGGACTATCACCCGTTATTGAGCCAACCTGAACATCACGGCGCAGAATCAAACCATCAATAGGTGCTTTAACCGAATAAACCTGAAGACTTTCGTTACTCTGCACCGTAGCCAGCACATCACCCTTCTTGACCCGTTCGCCAAGATTACGATTAACACGTTGTACAACGCCGTTAAAACGAGCGCGTACCTGAGCCATGCGTGTTGGGTCAACCTGTACACGCCCGGTGAGTGACAGGGTTTCCGTCAGCACTGCCGCCCCAGCAGGCTCTGTTTCAACACCTGCCTGTTTGGCCATAACCCCGGGGATTACTGTGCGGCCTTCATAACTCGAAAACTTCCATTGATATGACTTATCCTTGTATCTTGCGACGATAGATACATCAAAAGAATGTGGTTCGGCGACCTCAGGCTGACCGCGCTGATACTCCATTAGCGGTTCAAAGGTAAATCGATCAACCTGACCGTCCAGGCGAGTCAGCTCAACCTGCAGGTCAATTGCATCAGGTGCCAGGGCCTTACCGCCATTGTAGGCATAGACATGAAACTCTGGAGGGACACCTGTCTCGTACAAGGTCAACTCGATAGCGAAATCATTTTTTGTAAAAAGCTTGCCGCCGTGAGGACCTTTGGGGATCTCTACAACAGAATCCTGGTGCAATTCTTCTGCATGATCATACGAATCGGTGTTATTTATTATTAGCCAGATGCTAATAGCGGCAGCACTCACTACCAGCAGGGTAAGAAAGTTATTGCGGTTCATGGGTTAACTCCGGTAGCAGGTGTAGCGCCAATAAGGCGAATGATTTCAATTCCGATCATGTGATGTTCAGTAGCTGCGGACAGAATCTCGCGACGCGCTTCCAGCAATATTTCCTGCGCTGAGGTTAATTCCCACAATGAGTAACGACCGGCGGTATAACCCCGGCTGTAATCGGCCAACGCCTTTTCAGCAGCCGGAATAATACGTTGTTGATAAACAATTAGTCGGTCACGGGCATGCAGCAATTCCTGGTGAAGTTCAAAAAGCGTAGCACGTAAGGCCATATGCTGTTGTTGAGCCAAATATGGCTCTCGTTGTTGTAAATTTTCAGCTTCAGATACATAAGGTCGTGCGCGTCCACCACTACCCAGGGGCATGCTCATGGACAGGGTGAGCCCAAGGTTGTCACTGGCATTGAAATGACGCATGCCAACCTTAATATCCACATCGCTGTTACGTTTGGAGCGAGCCAATTGTAGCCGCGCATTGGCCAGGCGCTCTG
Source organism: Sulfuriflexus sp. (assembly GCF_032250955.1). Taxonomy (NCBI): domain Bacteria; kingdom Pseudomonadati; phylum Pseudomonadota; class Gammaproteobacteria; order Chromatiales; family Granulosicoccaceae; genus Sulfuriflexus; species Sulfuriflexus sp. The sequence goes on from NZ_JAVVES010000004.1 coordinate 54,268, forward strand.
CAGTGGCTAGACGTGCCAGTACCGGATTTTGTTCAATGCGTTGTTCCAGTGTCGCGTAATCTGGCTCATCATGAAGTCGAAAAAGATCAGCCTGCGCACTACTAAAACCGGGCTCCAACTCCCCCCAAAGCACAGATAACTGCCGACGGCCATTGGCAAGTAAATGCTCTGTTTCCTCCCGGGCCAGCTCTGCTTTTGCCAGATTAATTTGTGCCCGGCTACGTTCCGCCTCTGGCGCCTTGCCTATCTCGTAGCGTCTCTCTACCGCCTGCAAGGTACGCTGCATCAACGTAACCTGCTCTTCACTCAGGTCTCGTTCACCTTGTACCCGGACAATATCGAGAAAACGTCTCGCCGCATTGCTAAGCAAGTCCAGACGCCGTGCATCTTGCTCATGGTGCAATACACCGAGTTCGAAGCGAGCAACTTCACCACGCAAGTGAGCCTTGTTTCCCAGCTCCAGCACACGTCCCAGACTAAGCGTGGTTTCCAGGTTTCTGCTACCACTAACCCCGTTGCCGCCGGCCAGATTTTCAAACTCGACACCCAACTCCCATGGTGAAGTTAGACTCCGTTGCCTAACGCGGTCGGCTGCCGCATTGCTATCAAAATCAGCAGCCTGTAACTGTGGATTGTTTTCCAGAACCATCGCAATGGCTTGGCTCATTGTTAATGGCTTTTCCGCCGTCATGTTTGGGGCGGCTGTAGCAGATACCACCCAGATCAGGGCACAAGCCCCTAACAATAATCGCATGGATACACTTCCTTAGACCGTCAGTCGGCCCAATTAATAAGTGAACAAACGGCACCGACACAACTGCTGGTGTTCAACAGATGTTCCCGGTCAGTACCGAAGAATCAGAGAGATGTTTGTCAGGATTGCGGCGGGGCGCGTAGAAGAGGTGTGCTAAAGGGGATTAATGGCGGACGAGTTTTACCCGGTGTTGGACGTGGCAAGCGCTTGTTACGCGTATCAAGCGTAATCAGTAATGAGATGAAAAGCAGTAATGCAAGAACAGGAAACTGCAGTTTGTAGGACTTAATCGTGATATCAGAAGAATGTTCAATGGTATGTCTTTCATCATGATCATCAGGATGCTCATCTAAAGCATTAGCACCTGAATAAAAATGCGTATCCAGAACGTGCGTCGTTGCAGGCATACCTGCGTCATTCATTGTGTCAGTATGATGCAAGTGATAATGGTATGGAAACAACACCAATGACAGAAAGGCCAGCATCAGTAACCAGCTGAATGCTTTCTTTGGGGTAGTCATGCTGCGCAGTGTAAGGTTCATCGTTAATTATGGTTAAAATTCCAGTAAAAGGAGATTAAGTGACAGAGCAGGACTATGTCAATCCCCCGAGTAGATAGAATCTAAGACTCAAACTAATCAGGAAGGTTCCTACTATGTTTTACATATTTTCGTCATCCGTGGTGAGAGCGTTCAAAATGCTGTGTCAGCGAAACTGTCTAAATATCCAGCACGTTATCTATCCGGCCTTCGAAATATATCACTAGTTCCGATAACGTTAACCTCACTACTGTCCCACATATCAACCAGGGCAATATCATTAATGTTATAGCGTCGCGAGCTGGTATCCAGTAAGCAACTGATTAAGCAATGCAATCAAGCATTAAGGTTCCGGCCAACGCAGGTATGACGAAAATATGGGACAGCAAACGACTTATGGGTGAACCCGTTATTACAGATAACGTACATCATTATTCTCCTCCTGGTTTAGGTCCATGTTTTCATTCTGATTTATGATCATGATGCGCATGGGTTTCTGCCGCTGCCCGACGGCCGAGAAAAACACCTTCAAAAACCAGTATCAGTACCATGGCAGCACCAGCCACGCCGACAACCAAGAAATCCGAAGCCAGCTTGTACCAGACAAACCCTGCGAGCACGACGAAATCCAGCACAATGGCTGTGATGAGGACCCATATCCTGGCCCCAATCTCTTTGCGTAAATAGCGCAGTACGCCCCAGTGAACGGCGATATCCATGACCAGGTAGAAAATGATGCCTAGCGCCGCAATTCGCGTCAGATCAAAAAACGCCGTCAATGCCAGACCCAGTAGCACGGTGTAAACCAGAGTGTGCTTTTGAATAGTGCCTGGCATGCCGAAATGACTGTGGGGCACCAGTTTCATTTCCGTGAGCATGGCAAGCATTCTTGATACCGCAAAAATGCTGGCAATGATTCCGCCAGCTGTAGCCATCATTGCCAAAATCACTGTAAACCAAAGGCCATACTCTCCCAATGCCGGCTTTGCGGCTGCGGCCAACGAATAATCTCGCGTGGCGACAATCTCACTGAGTGACAGGTTACTGGCAACCGCTAAGCCTACCAGGGTATATATGACCACGCACAATGCAATTGAAATCGTAATGGCCCGACCAACGTTGCGATGGGGGTCCTTAAGCTCCGATCCACTATTGGTAATTGTAGTAAAGCCTTTAAACGCGAGAATGCCCAGCGCCGTGGCAGCAAGAAAGCCGGTGGTCGTTGACTCGGGGGTTGGTTGTGTGAAATCCACCGCGAGGCTGTCTGCCAGCCATACACCAACCACGCCAAAAAGAATAATGCCACTGATTTTCAGAAAGCCAATGAATGAGGCTACCCCTTCAATCAGGCGGTTCCCGGACAAATTAATAACGAAGGCCACGAGCAACAGGCCAACACCCAGCCCCGGAACGAGTATGCTATGATCGCCCGCTTCAATAAGCTGAACTGTGTATGATCCGAACGTGCGGGCCAGGAAACTCTGAGCAATCACCATGGAAAAATACATTAGCAATGCATTAAAAGCAGTCGCTAGGGAGCTACCATAAGCCTTGTAGAGATACATGCCGATACCACCTGCCGATGGAAAGGCGTTAGACATCTTCACGTATGAGTAAGCGCTGAATGAAACGATCAATGCAGCCGAAAGAAATGCCAAAGGGAACAGCACCCCGGTCATCTGGGCCATCTGACCGGTCAACGCGAATATCCCGGCACCGATCATTACACCCGTGCCCAGGGACACAGCCCCAATCAGGGTCAAGCTATTAGCCTGATATTTCGTGGTTCGGTCCTGCGGGTCTTTCACTATATCGCCTATGTTGCCTAACTTGTTAATCGGTGTGTTAGTTCTCTCTTTTTACCAGCTTTACGCAATTGACACAGAATTTCTAACGCTCCAACATTAAATGCCACTATTATCCACGTGCAACCGGCATGCTCTTTTGCCATTATTCACTCTTTTTTCTGATTACCTTCAGCTATAAATATCATGATTCCAGTTCCTTGCGTCGCCGATCAAACTCTTCTTCATCTATTTCGCCACGCGCATAACGCTTCTTTAATATCTCCATTGGTGACTCATCTTGCGTGGGTTTACTACCACTGCCACCCGTATTACTCATCGCCTTAACAACTACAACGAGAATAACAATCAACAATATCCAGAAGATCCACATAAAGCTTCCGCCAAAAAACATTCCTCCACTACTGTCCATCATAATTTACCTCACTATTATCTAGAGTTTGACACTACGTAAACGCAATGCATTGGTTATTACTGATACTGAACTGAAACTCATTGCCGCCGCCGCGATCATCGGGGATAGCAACAAGCCAAAGAATGGGTAAAGCACACCTGCAGCAATCGGCACACCTGCTGAGTTGTAAACAAAAGCAAAAAACAGGTTCTGACGTATATTGCGCATAGTGGCACGCGAAAGGCGGCGTGCCCTGACTATCCCACGCAGATCGCCTTTGACCAATGTTATGCCCGCACTTTCCATGGCGACGTCAGTACCGGTGCCCATTGCGATACCTACCTGAGCCTGTGCAAGTGCCGGTGCATCATTAATACCATCACCTGCCATGGCTACCACTCTGCCATCGGCCTGGAGTTGCTTGATGATCTCGGCCTTCCGTTCAGGTAGAACTTCAGCATGTACCTGATCGATATCGAGCTTACCAGCTACCGCCTCAGCCGTTTTCTGACTGTCTCCTGTCAGCATGACGATCTTGATACCTTCGTTATGAAGATCACGAATGGCTTCAGCAGTTGTATTCTTAATGGGGTCCGCTACGCCAATCAAACCGGCTGCACTGCCATCGATGGACAAAAACATGACAGTCTGGCCATCTGCCCGTTGGCTGTCTGCCAACGTCGGCAGGTCCCCAACCTCTATACCCAGGCTCTCCAGCAGTTTGAGATTCCCCAGCGCTACAATGTGACCATCAACCTTGCCCATTACTCCCTTCCCCGTCACTGACTGAAAGTCATCTGTCGGAAATAGATCAACACCCCTATCATCCGCACCGCGAACAATAGCCTCTGCCAGTGGGTGCTCACTGGCCCGTTCCAGACTGGCGGCCAGAGCCAAGGCCTGCTGCTCATCAAAATCGCCTGTGGTGGTAACGGCGACCAGTTTCGGCTTGCCCTCGGTCAGGGTTCCGGTTTTATCAACCACCAGAGTATCAACCTTTTCCATAATCTCGAGAGATTCAGCATTCTTGATTAACACTCCTTCAAGCGCGCCTCGACCGGTACCAACCATAATCGAAATAGGCGTTGCCAGGCCAAGCGCACAGGGGCAGGCAATAATCAATACAGCAACCGCATTAACCACTGCATAAGCCAGTGCCGGTTCAGGCCCCCACAACCACCAGACGAAAAATGATACAGCGGCAATCAGTACCACAACGGGTACAAAAAAGCCTGCGACCGTGTCGGCCAGCTTCTGAATTGGCGCACGCGAACGTTGCGCTTCAGCCACCATATTAACTATCTGCGCCAGCAGGGTATCCGCGCCCACCTTTTCGGCACGCATCAGTAGACTGCCTGTGCCATTAATCGTCGCACCAATCAGCCGGTCATCGACCGTTTTTTCCACCGGAACAGGCTCACCCGTCACCATAGATTCATCGACATTACTCGTACCGTCAATCGTTATTCCATCAACCGGCACTTTCTCTCCAGGCCGGATACGCAATACATCACCAGGATGAACCTGATCCAGCGGGAGATCCTCTTCAGTACCGTCCTCGCGAACAATACGTGCTGTATTAGGTGCCAGACCAAGCAACAATTTGATAGCCGCATTCGTGCGTGAGCGGGCTCGCAATTCAAGCACCTGTCCTAACAGAACCAGCACGGTAATCACCGCGGCCGCTTCAAAATAAACAGCGACGGTACCGCCCTCATGCAGCATATCAGGGGGAAATATCTGTGGTGCCAACAAAGCAACTACGCTGTAGATCCAGGCGACCGATACACCAAGCCCGATCAGGGTAAACATGTTCAGGTTCCAGGTCCTGACAGAATCGACGCCCCGTACAAAAAATGGCCAGCCACCCCACAACACAACCGGTGTCGCGAGGAAAAATTCAATCCACTGCACAGTTTTAAATGACAAGCCTTCCGGTAACCAGCCCGGTACTAAATCCGCGATCATTGCCAGAATAAAAACAGGGATCGCCAGAATCAAACCTACCCAGAAGCGACGACTCATATCGACAAGCTCTGAGTTATCTTCTTCGGCCTCTACGGTACGAGGTTCAAGTGCCATTCCACACTTTGGACAAGCCCCCGGACCTTCCTGCACGATTTCAGGGTGCATAGGGCAGGTAAACAATACCCCCTCATGGGCATCAATTTTTTCCTGACTGGCTGAAGCCTTTTTCAGATACGTTTCCGGACTTGCCTCAAATTTATGCAGACAATGTGTACTACAAAAAAACCAGTCTTTTCCTTCATAGCTGGTGTGATGTTCCGATGCTTCGGTAACATTCATTCCACAAACCGGGTCATGCAATTTATTATTCTTTTTTATGTTCCCTGTCATGTCCTTGTGCTCCTGGTTTAATAGTTAAAATACTCTCGGAGTTTGTGTTCTGTGGGTTGCCGCCGATAAATGACTTTACCATCAACTATCAAATTTGGCGAATGTCTAATATCCAGCTTCTGGCACAAATCCATTTCATCTTCCGCATAAGCCACGCGATGCCCGATACCGAGGTTATCTATTTCTTTAGACAAATTCGCACAATGGCTGCAATCTCGGGTTGCAATAATCATTACTTCCATTCTCATCTCCTTTATTGTTGGCTAACGAACAAGTTCAGCAGTTAAATATGTTTCACTTTCAGTGTTAGACCCTTGATACCTACAACCTTGACAAGATCACCCTTCTGCAACTTATCCGAAGACTCCGCCTGCCAGATTTCGCTATGCACCTGCACACTGGCTATATTATTCTCTACCTCTATCACCTCACCAACACTTTGTAAAATTTCTTCTGAACCGGTCTTGACAGAACGTTTCATCGCCCGAAACACCAGGAGGTACACCCATCCGGATAGTATAAGAACCGCGCTATATACAGGCACGGCTGTCGACACAGGCCACAACCAGAAGAGTGGTATCGCCAGTAACGGCATCAGCAGGATAAGATGACACACGGTCATTTACTCCAAATTAATTAATCACTCGGCTGTAACAGCTTAGTCTTTCACTATGGCCATCTGATGTGCTTCACCTGCGGGCAACTTGATTTCACCAATTACTTTCAGGCTCTTCTGATCCACTACCCAGATAATGGGTGACTTCCTGCTGGATATGTATACTTTCCCCGTACCGTGAATCGTATTCAGGTGATACGGCGCAGGGGAAAGCGTAATCGATTTTTTGGTGTCAGTCCGTGTATCCACCGCAACCAGCTTGTCTTCCTTCTTGCTCGTCACAAACAAGGTATTTCCATCATCGCTGATATCCAGACCATGTACACTCTTGCCGATATCATAGGTTTTAACTACGTCGCCCTTTTCCACTGACACAACAGAAACCTTGCCAGCACGCGGATTTGCGACATAAATGGTCTTTTCATCTGCTGAAAAAACCGTATGCTCAGGTGATGGCCCCGCCTTCAATTCTCGTATCACTTTCCATGTATCAAGATCGATTTCACTGATAGTGCCATCCCCGCTATTACTGACAAAGGCCTTCTTGCCGTCACGTGTCACGAGTGTGTAGTTTGGTGCCGCACCTGTCGTTACTGTCTTCACTACCTGATTGGTCTGCATATCAACTACACTGACATTACCGCGGATAGGGTGCGTCGAAATTACATAGCGTCCATCCGGGGTAATCGCTTGATGATGTGTCCAGCCTGCCACCGGGATTGTTGACATCACGTGACCGTGTGCCGGGTGTATAAGGAACAATTTACTGTTCGGTTTATCCTTTGCTTCCCCGGGTTTAAGTGCTGTTTCTTTCAGGCTGCCCGCTACCAGGTATTCGCCATCTGGTGTTGCAACGAGGCCGTGCGGGTTATCAACGCCATCATACGTTGCGGTAATCGTATCCTTCCCAGCATCGACAGCTATAACCTGGTTGGCCGTACCTAACGGGATATATACGGTTGTGTCCGCATTTGACATAGCGGCAATCGCCAGCAGGCTGAGCCCAAGAATATTCAATTTTGTATAGTGCATCGTTTTTCTCCTTAAAAAGTCATAAACTGTCAAAAGTTCTTGCGCATATATAAGATAATCTTTTGTATGTCTTTATCCGTAAGTCGCGGGTTCCCGCCTAAAGGCGGCATCATCATGGCACCATCTCGTTGTACGCCTTCACGAATTGACCTGGCCAATTGCTTATCATCCTGCAACAACGGACCATTGGCTCCTGACAGGTCTTTTACACCGGGCATAACCGCCTCGCCATCCTCACCATGACAGACCAGGCAGGATTGCTCATACAATGCCTTACCGGTCATTTTAACCGCGCCACGTCCAATATTCCCTTCTCTGGTTTCCGCCTGCACAGTCCCAATTTGGGTCAGTTGTATAAGCAGGACAGCCACGGCTGTCCCTGTAATACTGATAAGGCCATATCTAAATAAATTAAAATTCCTCATGATGGATTCCTTTTAGAAACCGTAGGTGAGTTGCAACAGAAATCTATCATCGTCAGTCGACGCTCCACGTTGCCCATTATTTGATTCAAAGCCAATCTTGGCGATCGCATTGCTGGCAAACAGGTAATTGGCACCACAACCCCATTGTTCCTGATCCTGTGAGGCATGCGGGCTGTCATAGTCACCGTACCTGGCGACCACTTCCCACTTCGTTGGCAAGAATTTATAAGCAGACTGCATGTGCCATGTTTTGAACGTTGCTGCATCCGGTGCGGCGCTGGCTTTCTTTGAACCTACGCGTTGACGAATATTTTCACCTCGAAAATCCCACGCACCGTGCTGGTAAGCAGCATCAAACCCATAGGCTTGATAGTCACGTAGCAGGCTTTCTTCACCTTCCGGACCCACATCACCAAATGCTGCGGAAATACCAAACTCAAGCATTGGAACTGGCAGGATGCCAAACCGACCGCCCCAGGCCAATTCACCATCCGCATTACTAGCCAGACCCTCTGACTCAATCGCTTCAATCTCACCTTCCATTGAGTCAATCTCAACCAGTGGGCCATTACCAACATAAGCGGCATAGTTTGCTTGACCTTGCTCCATTATCGAAAACCCACCGCGTAACTGGGCACCGACCTCTGCCAATGGTGCGGCCTGATCATGGCCGAATCCAACAGGTGCTGATGCAAACCTGTTTATCCAGGTTGGGTGCAGATTCTGTCTGAATTGCCCGAGTGGACTTAAGAATTTACCAGCCACCAAAACAGCATAATCATTGATCAACCAGTCGATCGTGGCATATTCAAGTGCCACCCCGGTGCCACCATCATCTTCAACCTCAACTTCCAGCTCTGCCTCCACCATGAACAGGTCTTTGTACTGATAATGAAAAATTGGATTAAACGTCACCATGTTGAAGCTGCCCTCATTACGTTCTTTATCGGTGTATCCGATAGCCCCGTAACCTGCAAGATGCACACCGGAGTCGGCAATCTTCCATTCACTACTTGCCTTAGCTACTTCTTTTACTTCCTCCTTCACAGAATCCACCTCGGCCTTGCTCGCCATAGTCTTCTGCCGCGTAATCAACAACTCTCTTTAAAAAGTCTTATTACTTGCCTACTTCATATCACACCCGCCTATTTACTGAACGAGTTGTTTTGCATTAAGTATTGTTTTAACACAGCGCGCATCCTCTCAGTTAATCCCTCAACTTTGCGCTTTCGCAATCAAACAAGAGCAAAAGTATTTTTTATATCTGGTCTCTCTATTTTGGAACTAGATTACGCCTCAAAGCCGATGTATAGCGTGTTGCCACACCGGGGAAGAAAGCCATCAAAACCAGAAGCGCAGGCCTGCGACGAATCGCGTTTCGCTAGTATCTTCACCTTCATCCCGCGCGAAATCTTTCGTTTCACCGAATTTATTTTCCCACTCCACACCTATATAAGGTGCTAACTCACGCTTGAACTCATAACGCAAACGAAGTCCTGCTGAAGCTTCCGATAAACCAGAGCCCAGGCCACGTGCAGCATCGCGTCTACTATACAAATCCATCTCAAACCTCGGCTGCAGGATCAGTTTCTGCGTCAATAACAACTCATACTCGCCCTCAAAAGCTAGCCCGACACGCCCCTCTTCACCGACATAACCGGTAGCATCAAGCTCGAACCAGTATGGTGCCAATCCCTGAACACCGAATGCCAACCAGGTCCGATCCGGAACTTCTTCACTACTGTCGTAACGTACACCGACTTGTACATCCCAGTAGCTGGCAATCGCGTGACTCCATAACAGTTCGGTACTTGCTTCCTGCAACTTGCCACCATCATAATCGCCTTCTGACTTCAATACAGCGCGATTGTAATCCCTGCCAAACCAGGCTTGCATGTCATAGGTTACTGAATTATTTTTATCAGTCTTCACGTTTTCAAACCGATCTACCATTAGCGACGCGAAGTTATGTTCATCCGCAAATTCCGGGCGCGGAATTGATCCAAAGTCATAACCATCTGAGTAATCAGGGCTGCGTGCATCGGCTGGGGCTTCCCCGCCCTGCATTGACATCGACATGGAACCCGACTCCATGCCATCGTCTTGTCTCATATCCTTCATACCCTGACTGGCTTGTTCTGATGAACCTGACATATCGTGACCACTATGGTCTTCAGCCGGCCGGGCATCATTATTCATCTTGCTGCTGCCCATCTCGGACATACTATCCATCGCATTGGCATCACTATTCATATTACTGTGATCCATACCTTGCATAGCGCCCATTTCAGTCTCTGTCATTGTGGGTTTCGTTGCTTCTTCTGCCCAGACAGATGGCACGCTTAACGTCATTATGGCAGCAACGATAAGGTTCATGCGCTTGCTATTCATCTTTGCTTTCTCCTATATTCTCTTATGCCGCACTCAGGCCACAACGACTTCGCGGAACATGCCCGCATCCATGTGGTAAAGCAAATGGCAATGCCAGGCCCAACGGCCTAGTGCATCTGCAGTAACGAGAAAGCTGACGCGTTGTGCTGGTTGAACACTAATAGTGTGCCGACGTGCCAGGAACTTTCCATCCGGGCTTTGCAGTTCACTCCACATGCCGTGCAAGTGCATGGGGTGCGTCATCATGGTGTCATTATGCAAAATCACGCGCAGTCGCTCGCCATGACGGAAATGCACTGGACTGGACCTGCCGAATTCGAGGCCGTCGAGTGACCAGGTGTAGCGCTCCATATTGCCAGTAAGGTGTAGTTCGATCTCGCGTTCCGGAGGACGTCGATCCAGAGGGGCATCGAGTGAGTGCAAATCCGCATATGTCAGCACACGTCTGCCGTTATTTCGCAAACCGATGCCGGGGTCGTCCAGATTGGTGCGTGGTGTATCAACGCGCATGTCCACGCTGGGGCCATACTCGGTTCTAGCGTGACGTACATGCACGGGGTTGCCCATGCCTGCGTCGCCTGACATGTTATGACCACTGTGATTCATTCCTGACATGCCTTGCATTCCACCCATACTATCGGCTGACATATTGCCCATCATGTCTTCCATCGTCAGCCTCTCCGCCTCGTCCAGAGCAGGCACATCGGCTTCCATACCGGCCTGCGGAGCCAATGTGCCGCGTGCATATCCTGTACGATCCATTGCCTGGGCAAATATCGTATAAGGCTGATCTCCGGGTTCTACAATCACATCATAGGTTTCGCCTGGACCGAAACGGAATTCATCCACGGTCACGGGCTCAACATCCTGCCCGTCGACATGAACCACCGTCATCTTCAAACCTGGAATTCGCACATCGAAGAAGCTCTGGGTACCACTACCAATGAAGCGCAGCCGCACCCGCTCGCCGGGCTTGAACAATCCCGACCAGTTGCCCGCCGGGGTGGTACCATTCATGAGAAATGTATAGGTATAGGCCGAAATATCGGCAAGATCGGTTGGGCTCATACGCATCTGGTTCCACATGCGCCGTTTATCCAGAGCAACATCCATCCCCTTATCTGCAACATCACGGAAGAAATCTTTCACCGTTGGTTGATTAAAGTTGTAGTAATCGCTCATCTTCTTCAACCTGGCAAAAACATCCATCGGGTCTTCGTCAGTCCAATCAGATAGTTGTACAACATGATCACGATCAGCCTGGATTCGGTTTTTCCCTTCTGCAGGATCGATAATGATGGCGCCGTACATACCCGTTTGCTCCTGAAAACCAGAATGCGAGTGGTACCAATAGGTGCCTGACTGCTGTACCTTAAAGCGATAGACGAACGTTTCTCCCGGTGCGATGCCACGGAAACTGACCCCGGGTACCCCGTCCATCTCATACGGGAGGATAATTCCGTGCCAGTGGATCGAGGTAGACACATTCATGTGATTAGTGACGCGGATCGTGACTGTTTCGCCCTCGCGCCAGCGTAAGATCGGTGCCGGGATAGAGCCATTGATGGTGGTGGCCATACGCGGTGTGCCAGTGAAATTGACCGTCGTCTCGGCAATCGTGAGATCGAACTGCGTGCCGGAAAGAATAGGCGCCATGCCTGTGACAGTACGTGTCGCTTCGCTAGCCCGGCCCGGCCTGATAAAGGATGATAAGCCTAGAACAACCCCGCCAGCGGCGAGCCCTTGTATGAATCGTCGGCGCGAGCTATCAGGCACAATAATGGAAGCTTCGGGAATGTGTCTCATCTTGATTTTATCCTTCTGCAAAAAAAAGGTGTACGGCCTCATTAATTGCTAATGGCCTGATTGAAGAAAGAGTACCACCGTATCCCTTTCCGCGGCGTGACATGACCATTACAATTTTGTAATGATTCTGTCATCTTCACAACAACCATCTCTTGATACTATTGAAATGGATGCACTACTAATGGCATATAAACCGAGGGGCCATTGCCCTTCCTCCGACCAGGAAACATGTAATATGGATTATCGATGAAGCTTCTGATCGTCGAAGACGAAAAAAAGATTGGTGACTATCTCCGACAAGGACTTACTGAAACCGGGTTTATTGTTGACCTCGCTCGCAGTGGTCTGGATGGACACCATCTGGCAATGACTGAAAATTACGATTTACTCATTCTTGATGTCATGCTGCCAGACATTGATGGATGGAAAATCCTTAAGTCATTACGCGAAGCAGGACGAAATGTCCCGGTGATGTTTCTAACCGCCCGTGATAGCGTGGAGGATCGCGTCAAGGGACTGGAGCTCGGTGCCGATGACTACCTCGTCAAGCCTTTTGCCTTTTCTGAGCTACTTGCGCGCGTGCGTACTCTGCTGCGGCGTGGTACCGCGCTGGTAAATGAAACAACCTTGCAAGTTGCAAATCTTGAGCTAGACCTGATGCGTCGTCGTGTCACGCGTGCAGAACAGCATATCCATTTGACCGCTAAGGAATTCGCATTGCTGGAACTACTGATGCGGCGCCAGGGTGAAGTACTGCCCCGTTCCCTGATCGCCTCCCAGGTCTGGGATATGAACTTTGACAGCGATACCAACGTCATCGACGTTGCCATTCGCCGTCTGCGCGCGAAGATCGATGAGGATTTTGAACCCAAGCTCATACATACCTTGCGCGGCATGGGCTACATGCTTGATCTCCCGGATGAGGCTTAAATAGCTAATGCGCCAACCACCTTCACTCACGCTACGACTCAGCCTGCTCTTTGGTATTTCGACTTTTATCGTGTTTTTTGTTTTCGGTTGGTTTATCGAGGATTCGATCAAACGCCATTTTTCTGAGGAAGATGTCAGTGAGCTTGAAATCGTAGCTCAGGCAATAGAGAAGGCATTGCTCGTTAATTCATCCGAAAATGATCCTGCCTCTCTTGAACGTAGATTTAACGACATCCTGGTAGGGCATCACAGGGCATCATTGCATATCGTTGACACATGTGGTCGAACGATATACAACAGCATTGGTACTGATTCTACCGCCCTCATACTGCCCATAAAAAATTCTAACAGTAGTTCAGTGCGTGTCTGGAATAATGGCGAGCATACCTTTCGCGTGCTTACCCGGCATCTTCGCGGCAACACGCTGACATCTGATCAGGTTTATACCATCGTCATCGCGGTACCCATCGACTATCACATGCGATTTCTCGATGACTTTCGATACACCTTGTGGTTTATGATCTCAAGCGGTATCGTCATCACGTCCCTTATGGGCTGGATCGCGGTGCGACAAGGGCATGCCCCTCTTCGTAATATTGTCACTCAGATCCGCCAGATCAGCGCTAACGAATTAAATACACGCCTTTCACCCGACACCGTTCCTGGCGAGCTTACCGATCTGGCTATCTCATTTAATGAAATGCTTGGTCGCATGGAAGACTCATTTCTCCGGCTATCGAATTTTTCCGCCGATATTGCTCATGAATTACGCACACCCGTGACCAGCCTGATGACCCAAACCCAGGTAGCACTTTCTCAAACACGCACCATCAACGAGTACCGCGAGACCCTTTGTTCAAATATCGAAGAATACGAACGCATGGCCCAGATGATCAGTGAAATGCTATATCTGGCTCAGGCAGATAATGGCCTTTGCAAACCCAACAACGCTGACGTGGACTTGGCTAAAGAAGTACACACCCTCTTTGATTACTACGAAGCATGGGCAGAAGAACGTGGCGTCATGCTCAAATTCGAAGGTGATGTCACCGTTGTTGGTGACAAATTGATGCTACGGCAGGCAATGAATAACCTTCTCACTAATGCTATCCGACATACGCCAAGGAACGGTACAGTATGTATATATCTCAACCAATCAAGCAATGGCGATGTACATATAGATGTGAAAAATCCCGGTCCAGATATTGAATCTGAACACCTTCCAAGGCTTTTTGATCGTTTTTATCGTGTCGACCCATCGCGGCAAGAAAGTGGTTCCGGGCTCGGGCTAGCCATTGTCAAGTCCATTATCGATGCCCATGACGGAAAGATCGAAGTTACCTCTAGCGGAGGATTCACACAGTTTCGTATAATCTTGCCAATTCCTCCAGCAGAGATAATAAGCTGATATAACTTTCCGGACTTGCTTCGATCTCGCCGACACGTATGTTAAATCGTACTAATCTGGACCTGAATGCTTCTATTCAGGTTTGTAATCCAGCCATTATAATTACTGTGAATAGTTGTCCCGTCATAATGTAGATTTTCACTACTTTTATATTTAATACTGTAGCTATTTTTAGAGTAATTAATATCCACTACAGCGACGTGATCACGAAGATAAAGTGTGCCAACGATGTGTCCATCTTTCACACTTTTCATTTTCCAGCCTAATGTTGCACCTGCGCGAACAATAGCCTTCTTGATATCACCAGACGAGTGTTTTTGACTAACTTCTATCGGCGCATTATCTATATTCTTAACTGGTGCTGTTCGACACCCCGTCGCCAGCAAGACCACCAGGGAAGCCAGAGCCAGCAATTTAAATATTTGTTTCATTTCATTTGCCTCTTATTGTTAATTATATTACAGCGTAAAATCTGATTATATGTACAACTCCGTCTCCTGGATGATAGACCCCGGCTACGATAAAAGCCTCCCGTCACCAGTCGTGAGCATGCATATAGCTAAAACCATATAGTTCCTACATCACTGCTGTCCCGTTAACTTTCACAGCAAAACCATCTGATTGACATCGTGTTGATTATCGCGTGGTGGATCGCCTCTCAACAAAGCCATCAAGTCCCGTTTTTCAAACAGATTGAGCTGTAACAACCGTAAGATTTGTTGGGTGCTTTTCTGCAGCTTCGATTGAAACTTGAGAAAGGCCAAAAGCAAATAAACACACAAAGCGATCCATATCTGGGTCATGACGGCATTTTTGCTAGTGCCAACAAAAGATTTAATCTTCAGGTTTTGTTTGATCCATTTAAAGAACAGCTCCACCTGCCATCTTGCCTTGTAAATATCGGCAATGGTTTTGGCTGATAGCTTGAAGTTGTTGGTCAGGAATACGT